>CAMDXD010000132.1 GCA_945877995.1 Bordetella parapertussis | reverse complement strand
GGGATCGAGTGGGCACCCGCCGGATTGCGGCCGAGCGGCAGTTCCGGCGACGCGGCGCGCACGTCGCGCGGCGCGCCGACACCCTGGATCGAGCCATGCCCGAAGGCGAAGCCGCCACCGGGCAGGCCGACCTGGCCGAGCATCGAGGCGAGCGTGATCGCCATCCAGTACGGCTGCTCGCCACGATGGGCACGCTGCAGCGACCAGGTGAGCGTGAGCATCGAGCGCACGCCTTCGAGCTGGTGCGCCAGTGCGCGGATGTCTGCGGCCGGCACGCCGCAGATTGCCTCGGCCCACTCGGGCGATTTCGCGAGCCCGTCGCTGCGCCCGGTGAGATAGGCCTCGAACCGGTCGTAGCCCTCGCAGCAGTGCGCGAGAAACGCACGGTCATGCGTGCCGCGCGCGACCAGCTCGAAAGCCATGCCCATCATCAGGGCCGTGTCGGTGTTCGGCCGGATCGGGATCCAGCGCGCACCGAGGAAGGCCGGTGCATCGCTGCGCGTCGGGCTGACCACCACGAACTCGATGCCGGCGGCCTTCGACTTTCGTAGCCAGGTCTCGAGCGTGTGCTCGCCCGAGCCTCCTGAGGCGACCTGCGCATTCTTCAGCCCGAGGCCGCCGAAGGCGACCATCAGCTTCGTGTGCCCGACGATCGAGTTCCAGTCGGTGACCCGTCCGGTCACTGGCGCGAAGGTGCCGATCACGTGCGGCAGGAAGAACTGCGCGCAGCCCCACGAGTAGTTGCCCAACTGGTCGACCGAGCCGCCACCGGAATAGAGAAAGCGGCGCACCTGCGAGCGGGCATGGTGGAAGCGGCCGGCGGACGACCATCCATAGCTGCCGCCGAAGATAGCGTGGTGCCCGTGTTCGCCGCGCACGCGCGCCAGCTCGCCGGCGACCAGACCCAGCGCTGTATCCCAGTCGACCTCGACGTAGCGCTCGTGGCCGCTGCGGTTTCGGTCGCGCCCGGACAGCCAGCCCTCGCGCACCGACGGGCACCGTACCCGGTGGTCGGAATACACCAGCTCCGGCAAGGCTTCCAGCATCGGCGACGGATGCGCATCGCGGAAGAACGGTTCGGCGCGCACGAAGCGGCCGTCCTCGACCACCGCCGTGTAGGCGCCCCAGTGGGCAAGCTGCTGGAATCGCTTCACGGCCATTCGGTCATCCTCCAGGGCGGGGCCGATGCCGAGTCGGCGTCGTGCCCGTCGTGCGAGGATACAATCTCCTGCCCTTCGCAAGGCGCCTGCGGCTGCTCCCATGTTCCGGCACCTGCGTGAAGACATCTCGGTCATCTTCGAGCGCGATCGAGCCGTAAGCGGCAAGGATACGCACATGGCTGCCGATGGCTGAGACTGACGCTCGCCCGCGCACAGGGTTGTCTCAGCTGTCCGGCCGGATGCCGTGCTGTCGGATGATGCGGCTGAACGTGTCGATCTCGAGCCGGACCGACGCGGCGTACTGTTCCGGTGTGTCGGACAGCGGTTCGAAGCCGCTGTCGACCAGCCGCCGGCGCAGGTCGGGAGCCGCCAGCGCCTGTCCGATCGACGCATTGATGCGCGACACCAGTTCCCTCGGCAGTGCGGCCGGCCCGACCAGGCCATAGCGGCCCTCGACTGGCGCGATGTCGATGCCCGACTCGAGGAGGGTCGGTAGCGCCGGCGCCGCTGCGGCGCGTTTCGCGCCAGCGGCGGCGATGAGGCGCAGGCGGCCGCTGCGCACGAATGCCTCCGCCGCTGGCAGTGCCACCAGCGCAAGGTCGATCTCGCCGGACAGCAGCGCGTTCAGGTAGGGACCCGCGCCCTTGTACGGCACGTGCAGGATGCGCGTGCCGGTGGCGCCGAGCAGCATCTCGGTCGCGATATGCGAGATCGTGCCCGACCCGGCGGTGCCGTAGGACAGGAAGCCCGGCTTGGCCCGGGCGAGCGCCACGAGCCCGGACACCGTCTTCGCGGGCACGCTCGGGTTCAGCGCAAGTACATAGGCGGTCAGCGCGGTACTTCCGATCAGGGCGAGATCCTTGAGCGGGTGATATCCCGCCTTGGGGTTGAGCAGCGGGCCGATCACGAGGCTCGACTGGTTGCCCGCGCCCAGCGTGTAGCCGTCCGGCGCCGACCGGGCGACCACTTCCATGCCAAGGGTGGCCCCGGCGCCCGGTCGGTTCTCGACCACTACCGGCTGGCTCCAGAGTTCGGAGAGCTTGTTGCCGACCAGCCTGACCACCACGTCGTTGGCACCACCGGGTGCGAAGGCGACGATTGCCCGGACCGGCCTGGACGGGTAACCCTGCGGCGACTGCGCATGGCTGGGTTCGGTCGCCCAGGCCAGGGCCACGAGCGCGCTGGTCAGTGTAGCCGTCCGGCCGCGCGCTGAGGCACGGCAGGTCGCGGGGCTGGGGATGTTCCGTGTTTCGCTCAACGCGCAGGTCCTCTGCAGCAGAAGGCGACCGTCAGGCCTGACCGTCGCGCCACGAGTATGCGGTCTGGCGCTGGCCCGCGGCAACCGCTCGGCATCAGCGCGGCGCCGCTCCGTCGCTCGCCATCGCCTGTCGCACGTAGGCGGGCGTGAGGTGGCTCGCGAAGCGTTCGAGGAAGGTGAGCATGAAGCCGCGCAGGTAGGTGCCCCGGCGTAACGCCACCCGGGTCAGGTTCGACTCGAACAGGTGGCCGGCCTCGATCGTCCGCAGGCCGGTATCGCGGCGGGCGTCGAAGGCCATCGAGGCGATGATGCCCACGCCCAGGCCCAGTTCGACATAGGTCTTGATCACGTCGGAATCGAGCGCGGTCAGTGCGATCTCCGGCCGCAGCTTCGCGTGGGCAAATGCGGCGTCGATGTGCGGGCGTCCGGTGAAGCCCGGATCGTAGGTGATCAGCGGCCATGCGCACAGCGCCTCCAGTGTCAGCGCTGGCGCCGAGAGCAGGGCGTGGCCGTCGGGAACCACCACCACGTGGCTCCATTCGTAGGCGGGCATCACGACCAGTTCCGGATAGTCGAGCAGCGATTCGGTGGCGATGCCGATGTCGGCCCGGCCGCCCAGCAGTTGTTCGGCGATCTGTGCCGGCCTCGACTGCTGCAGCGCCAACTTCACCTCCGGATACGCTCGCTTGAACTCGCCGACCACCTTCGGGAGGACGTAGCGCGCCTGCGTGTGCGTCGTGGCGACGATCAGGTGTCCGCCGCGCTGGTTGGAGTGTTCCTCCGCGGCCCGCTTCAGGTTGTCCGCCTCGTGCAGCAGGCGCTCGATGATCTCGAGCACGGTCTCGCCGGGCGCGGTCAGGCCCAGCAGCCGCTTGCCGTAGCGCTGGAAGATCTCGATGCCGATCTCCTGCTCCAGCTCGCGGATCTGGCGGCTGACCCCGGGCTGGGAGGTGAACAGGGCGGCGGCGGTGGCCGTCAGGTTGAAGTGATGGCGTACGGCCTCGCGCACGGTGCGCAGTTGCTGGAAGTTCATCGAGGCCGTCCTATATATGATCGGAGAGATAACGATAACGGATTATATTCGTTTGCCTCATGTGCGAGGGCGGCGAACATCGCAACCTTCCACCCGACACGGGGCGGCCTCACGGCCGGTCCGACCGCGCATGTACCAGTACGACACGACCGAGCGCAGCATCGTCCGGCAGCGAGCCTGGCAATTCCGGCGCCAGACCGAGCGTTTCCTCGCGGGCATGCTGAGCGAGGAAGAGTTCCGCCCGCTCCAGCTGCAGAACGGCCTGTACGTGCAGCGCCATGCGCCGATGCTCCGGGTCGCGATCCCGTACGGCATGCTCAAGGCTGGCCAGCTGCGCACGCTCGCCCACATCGCGCGCGAGTACGACCGCGGCTGCGGGCACTTCAGCACGCGCCGGAACATCCAGTTCGACTGGCCTGCGCTCGAGCGTGTGCCCGACATCCTCGAAGAGCTGGCGGACGTCGACATGCACGCGATCCAGACCAGCGGTAGCTGCATCCGCGACACGACGGTCTACCCTTTTCCCGGGGTCGCGCCCGACGAGGTACTCAATCCGCTGGCGTATGCCGAGATCATCCGGCAATGGTCGACGTTGCACCCGGAGTTCGCTTTCCTGCCGCGCAAGTTCACGATCGAACTGTCGGGTTCGCCGGAAGACCAGGCGGCCGTGATGGTGCACGACATCGGGTTGAAGGCGCTGTTCGATTACGACGGCAAGCCCGGCTTCACGGTTGTGGTCGGCGGCGGCCTCGGGCGCACGCCGATCGTCGGCCATGTGATCCGCGAGTTCCTGCCGGCGCCCGACCTGCTGACCTACCTCGATGCGATCCTGCGCGTGTACAACCTGCACGGCCGGCGCGACAACATGTACAAGGCACGCATCAAGATCCTCGTGAAGGAACTGGGCGTGGCCGAGTTCCGGCGGCAGGTCGAGCACGAGTGGTCGTTCCTCGAGGGCGGGCCAGGCACGCTCTCCGCGGCCGAGATCGCGCGCGTCGAGTCCCGCTTCACGCGGCCCGTCTACCGTGCGCTGCCACAGGTATCGGCCGCGTACGAGCGGCACCTGCGCGAAGACAGCGCCTTCGCGCGCTGGGTCGCGCGCAACGTGCATCCGCACCGGGTCAGCGGCTATGCCGCGGTGACGATCTCGCCGAAGAAGATCGGCGTGCCGCCGGGCGATATCACCGCCGCCCAGATGGACGGCATCGCCGACCTGGCCGAGCAGCACAGCTTCGGCGAACTGCGCGTGACCCATGAACAGAACCTGGTGTTCGCCGACGTCGAACGCGAGTCGCTGCACGCGCTGTGGATCGGGTTGAAGGCACTGGACCTCGCCACCGCGAACCGCGGCCTGATCACCAACATCATTGCCTGCCCGGGCGGCGATTTCCGCTCGCTCGCCAGTGCGGTCTCGATCCCGGTCGCCGCGGCCATCCAGGAGCGGTTCGACGACCTCGACTACCTGCACGACGTCGGCGAGAACCTCCGGGCTGTCGCCGCCCGGATGCCTGCCGATCCGGTGCCTGTGGAACGGGCCGAACCGGCGTCGGACGCGTCGGCCCGCCGCCATGCCTGATCGTTCGAGAGAGGGCCGGCGCCGTCGAACACGGGCGGGCGGCGGTCGGTGATCCGGCGGAGTTCGGCGCTTTCCTCTGCTCCACGCATGCGGGTTGCATCACCGCGCAGAACCTGCTGCTCGACGGCGGCAGCTATCCCGCAACCTATTGACCTGCAGGGGCTCGCGGGTGCAACGTGCACGCCAACCCGGCCTTTCCCATCGACCGAGACCGACCCATGGAGTTGCTGCATGCGTGAACGCAACGTAGCTTTCGATCGAACGCCACCCTCCACCCACCGCGTGGGGCGCGCGCGCGGCCGCCTGCCGGCAATGGGCGCAGCGACCGTACTGGCCCTGGCGACGGCAGTCGCCGGCCTGCTGCCCGCAGGCAGCGCCGCGGCGCAGGGGTACCCGTCGCGTACCGTGCGCATCGTCGTGCCGTTCGCACCGGGTGGCGCAGTCGACTTCGTCGGCCGCCTGCTGGCGGAACGTCTGACCGCGACGCTCGGTCAGACGTTCATCGTCGAGAACCGGCCTGGCGGCTTCGGCACCATCGGCAGCGACCTGGTCGCGAAAGCCGCGCCGGACGGGCAGGTACTCCTGGTGCAGGCCTCGGTCCACGTGATCAATGCCGCGCTGCTGCCCAAGCTCCCCTACGACACGTGGACGGACTTCACGCACATCACCCGCGTGTCGGAAGGGCCGACCGTGCTGATCGTGAACAACGCGATTCCGGCGAAGGATGCGCGCGAGTTCGCCGCGCTGATCCGCAAGCGTCCCGGGTTGATCAACACAGGCACCGAGAGCATCGGATCGGCCGGGCACCTCGCGATGGAGCTGTTCCGCAACGCGAGCGGCAGCCGCTTCGAGATCATCAACTACAAGGGCGCCGGGCCGGCCCTGATCGACATCCAGGGCGGCCATATCGCAGGCATGTTCGGGACGATGATCGCCACCCGTCCGCAGATCCTCGCCGGCAAGGTGCGTGCGCTCGGCGTGACTGCGGCGAAACGCTCGGCAGTGCTGCCCGGCGTGCCCACGATGATCGAGCAGGGTTTCCCCGGCTTCGAGATGTATCCATGGCACGGCGTATACGGGCCAGCCAACCTGCCGAAGGAAGTGGTGGCTACGCTCACCAGCGCGTTGTCGAAAATCATGCAGGGGCCGGAGGCGCGCGAGCGTCTTTCGACCCAGGGCTTCGAGCCGATCGTGTCGACCTCGCAGCAGTTCCTTGAATTCCAGAAGAAGGAATTCGTCCTTTATGAACGGCTGATCCGCGAAGGCAAGATCCGCATCGAGCAGTAGTGTGGTCGGTGCAGGGCGGCGTCTCGCCCGCCCGACTGCGAGCCGAGGATCACTGGCGCGCTGGCATCACCACGGCGCCGAGCCCGAGCTTCTTCACGATCTCCATCGAACGGTCGGCTTCGGCGCGGTCGCGGAATGGGCCGACCAGCACCCGGGTTTCGGTGAACGTGGACACGCCGCCTTCGATCAGCTTGCGCTGCAGCGCCTCGGCATTCTGCGAAGACGTGAATACCCCCAATTGGACGACATAGCCGCGGGATGTATCCGTCTTTGCCGCCGGCGAGGCAGCGCCGGGCGAGGGGGAGGGCGGGGCAGGGCGGGACGCGGCAGCAGGCGCAGCGGCTGCATTTGTTGCCGCCGGTGGGGGCGCGGTCGTGGCGGCTGACTTCGGCACGGCGGTTTCCGGCCGTGTCGGCGCGAACCGGGGCGCCGGCCCGGCTTTCGATACCGGTGGCTCGGTGTTGATCACCTGCGGCGGTGGCGGTGGTGGCACGTTCGGTGCATCCGCAGCGGCTGTTGCGGGAGGCGCCGGCGTCGTTGCCTCTGCGACAGGTGCCGCTTCGGGCGCGGGTTCGATCAACCGTTCCGGTGCCGGCGACGAGGCAGCCGGGGACGGTTTGGCGCCTGGCGCGATCATGCGGGGGGACTTCAACTGTTCGTAGGCCAGAAGCGCGCCGAAGGCTGCGGTCAGCATCAATATGGCGATCACGAGCCGGCGCAGCGCCCGGCGCCGGATCTCGGCCGCGTCGTCGGACGCAGCCAGGGCACTGGGCGGGGCAGACGCCATGGGTCGTCTCCTTGGACGGCAGGACAGCAGCGGGGGCGGACAGCGACAGTCGCGAACGGACGGCTACGGTCCGCCCGCCAGTGCAGTCTTTCGGCGGCGACGACCGAGCACAGACCCTTATCGTAGCACCGTTGCGGGTTGGGGCCGTCGCCGGCAGGATCGCCTGAAGTCCCGGCCCTGGCAGCAAAAAAGGTAAGAAAAACGGACTCTTAGGGTTTATTCTGCATACCGTTTCTGTTAATATTCCGGCTATCTGGTCCGCAAAGTTTTCGGCATGTCCCGCATGGAGGGACGAGGCGGCGCGTACGTGCCTTGCATCCGATCGTCGCTTCGGGCCGGTCGCGGCAGGCGCGGCGTGCAGACCCCGCTGCCAAGCCGTGCAGTCCCTCTTCGAAATGCCGCAGGCGGGGTGGTTTCCTGCGGCATACGATCAATGAAATCCAGGAGATTCAAATGGCTGTAGAACGCACCCTCTCGATCATCAAGCCTGACGCAGTCGCGAAGAACGTGATCGGCGAGATCTACTCTCGTTTCGAGAAGGCGGGGCTGCGCGTGATCGCCGCGCGCATGACCCAGCTGTCCGAGGCACAGGCCGGTGCGTTCTACGACGTGCATCGGGCACGGCCGTTCTTCGGCGACCTGGTCAAGTTCATGACGTCCGGTCCGGTGATGGTGCAGGTGCTCCAGGGCGAAGGCGCGATCGCGAAGAACCGCGAGCTGATGGGCGCGACCGATCCGAAGAAGGCCGACAAGGGCACCATCCGGGCCGACTTCGCCGACAGCATCGACGCCAATGCGGTGCACGGCTCTGACAGCGCCGAGAACGCCGCAATCGAAGTGGCGTTCTTCTTCCCTGGCCTGGAGATTCATCCCCGCGGATGAAGGTCAACCTGCTCGATTTCGATCTGCAGGGTCTGATCGCGCACAGCGCATCGATGGGCGAGCGCGCGTTCCGCGCCGAGCAGCTGATGCGCTGGATCCACCAGGCGGGTGAGAGTGATTTCGGCAGGATGACCGACCTCGCGAAGTCGTTTCGCGCGAAGCTTGTCGAGACTGCAGAAGTCGCACCGCTGCCGATCCTGTCCGACACCACGGCCGTGGACGGCACGCGCAAGTGGCTGCTGGCCTCGGGCAGCGGCAACGCGATCGAGACCGTGTTCATTCCCGAGGTCAACCGTGGCACGCTTTGCGTGTCGAGTCAGGTTGGCTGCGCGCTCGAGTGCGCTTTCTGCTCGACCGGTGCGCAGGGCTTCAATCGCAACCTGAGCGTGGCCGAAATCATCGGCCAGCTCTGGATGGCCAATCGCGAACTCGGCATGATCGAGCGCCGGGCGGTGGCGGCCGAAGCGAAGGAAAACCCGGAACGCATCATCAGCAACGTGGTGATGATGGGCATGGGTGAACCCCTGACGAATTTCCGCAACGTGGTGACCGCGCTGCGCATCATGCTCGATGACCATGCCTACGGGCTGTCGCGCCGCCGCGTGACCCTTTCCACCTCTGGCGTGGTGCCGGAGATCGACCGGCTGGCCCGGGAGTGCCCGGTGGCGCTGGCGGTGTCTTTGCATGCACCGAACGATGCGCTGCGCGACAGGCTTGTCCCGATTAACAAGCGCTTCCCGATCCGCGAACTGCTGGCGGCGTGCCTGCGCTACCTCGACCACGCACCGCGCGACTTCATCATGTTCGAATACGTGATGCTCGAGGGCGTCAACGATTCGGTCGAGCAGGCGCGCGAACTGGTGCGTACCGTCTCGTCGGTGCCCTGCAAGATCAACCTCATCCCGTTCAATCCGTTCCCGCAATCGGGCTTCCGCCGCTCGCCGCCCGATGCGGTGCGACGCTTTGCCGAGGTGCTGCATGCCGCCGGCCTTATCGCGACCACTCGCAAGACCCGCGGTGACGACATCGATGCGGCCTGCGGGCAACTCGCCGGGCAGGTCCAGGACCTGACCCGGCGCGTGATCCGCCGGCAGGGAGCGGTCCATTGAGCGCGCGTACGCTGCCGGTGCGGCGCTCCAGCGAGAGGTTCGTTCGGCTGGCCGCCGTGCTGTCGTTGTGCGCGTACAGCCTGATGCTGGCAGGCTGTACCACATCGTTGTTCGGCGGCGCTGCTGCGTCTGCCGCTGCCTCGACGGCGGCCAACAAGATCGGCGGCACAGCCACCCAGCCGCAGACGCCGGACCAGAAGCCCGATCCGAAGGAAGCCGCCCGGCTGCGCGTTGAACTCGCGTCCCTGTACTTCTCCCGGGGTTCGATCGGACCGGCACTCGACGAGGCGAACTCCGCCGCGAAGCTCGACCCCGAAAATGCGCAGGCCTACAACCTGCTTGGCCTGATCAACATGGAGATCAAGGAAGACGGGCCGGCCAGCGTGAATTTCGAGCGTGCGCTGCGCCTGGCCGGCAGCGACCCGGACATCAACAACAACTACGGCTGGTTCCTGTGCGAGCGCGGTCGGCATGCCGAGTCGATCAAGTTCTTCATGGCGGCAGTTCGCAGCCCGCTGTACACCAACGTCGACCGGTCGCTGGTGAACGCCGGCGTGTGTTCCCGCCGGCGCGGAGAGAATGCCGAAGCCAGGCGGTTCTTCGAGCAGGCGCTGGTTTCGCGCAGCAACCATCCGGTTGCATTGTTCAACCTGGCCGAACTTTCGTTCGCCAGCGGAAGCATGCCGGAGGCGCGCGTGTTCCTGAACCGCTACATGCAGGCTGCGGCACCGACAGCCGAGG
>CAMDXD010000131.1 GCA_945877995.1 Bordetella parapertussis | reverse complement strand
CTGCGTTCGAACCGGTCGCGCGGACGCAGCCATCTGCGCTGGCCCGGCGGCAGCAGGCGGGTGTGCTTGAGCCGGCCCAGCCGGTCGACGATCTCCCAGCAGTGGTCCGGGCTGGTGATCCACAGGGCCGGATCCACGCGGGACAGATCGAGCGGCACCGAGACGCTGCGCAGCGTCTTGGTGCCATCGGCATCGACGTATTCGTGGAAGTACGACATCGCCAGTTCGCGCAGGGAGCGGTAGACCGGATCGCGCCATCGGTACCAGAGATGGTTGCTCTTCGACAACGCGCCCCAGCAGCCGTTGCGGCGGAACACGGCGACCACATGGTCGTAGTCGTGCCCTTCTGCATGCAGGTCGAGCAGCAGCGGCGGTTCGCCGTTGAGCCACAGGCAGCAGGCCGCGACGAAGGCCGCTTCGATGCAGTGCGCATGCTTCTCGCGCAGCACCGTGCGCACCGACAGCACGGTATCGCCATGCACCTCGTGGTTGCAGGACAGCCGGTCGGTGATGAAGTCCTGGATCTTCGCGGGGGTGGTGAGGGGGCGCAGGCGGGCGAGTTCGCGCGCGGTCAGCAGCGAGCGATCGAATCCGCGACCGGCCTTCGGCACGGGACTGGAACTGGCGCGGGTCTGGCGGGGCTGGCGGGGTTGGCTGGAGGTTGGTGGCACTCGGATTCCTGTCGGGCAATGGCGCGGCCGGCGGATGCAGCCTGCCAGCGGCCAGCCGGGGCATGATGACGGTAGCACGCGCGGCAGCGATGACATCGGCCAGGCGCGCATGCAGACGCGCGGAGCGGTACAGTAGAGGCGTGTCGGATCCATCCAAATCGCCGGATCCGGGCGTTCCGCCAGGATCGTCCCGATCGGGTATCCCCGTCCCGCCGCCGCCGGACAGCGTCCCGCTTGTCCTCGCCAGCCTCGCTGCGTGGCGAGCGGTGAACGACCCGGCGTCGACCCGCGCGCTCCCCGACGCGGTGCTGGATGCGGTGGTCAAGCTGAGCGTGCGCACGATCGAGGACGCGCGCACCGGGCAGACCCTCGGCACCGAACGCGAGGGTACCGGGATCGTGATCCGCGCCGATGACGTGCCGGGGGAGGATGCCCGTGCCGGTACGCTGATCCTGACCATCGGCTACCTGGTGATCGAGGCAGAGTCGGTGCTGGTAATCACCCGCGACAACCGCGTGCTCTCGGCCAGCGTGATCGCATTCGACCATGCGACCGGTTTCGGGCTGCTGCGCGCCAGCGGCAGGGTCACCGACCATCCGCTGGTGCTGGGCGATTCTTCGTCTGTGCGCGAGATGCAGCCGCGGTACTTCGTCGCGCAGGAGGGCGCCGGGGGCGCGAGCGCCGCGGCAGTCGTGTCGCGCCGACCGTTCGTCGGCTACTGGGAGTACATGCTGGGTGAAGCGCTGTTCACCGTCCCCGGGCGTTCTGAGCACAGTGGCGCCGCGCTGGTCGATGCCGAGGGTCGGCTGCTCGGCGTCGCCTCGCTGTGGGTCGGCGATGCGCTCGACCAGGGCAGTGCCCTGCCCGGCAACATGTTCGTGCCGACAGACCTGCTGCGCCCGCTGCTGCCCCACCTGATCGCGCACGGCCGCGGTCCGGAGCCGGCACGCCCCTGGCTGGGCGTCTACACGGCCCAGCATGACAGCAAGGTGGTCGTGGCGCACGTGATGGACCGGTCTCCGGCACAGCGCGTGGGCATTCGCGAGGGCGATGTGATCATCGCGGTGGCTGCCGACCCGGTGGCCTCGCCGCGCGAATTCTACGAAAGGGTCTGGGCCACCGGCGCCGCCGGCACCCGGGTCAGGCTGCGGGTGCTGCGCGGTCGGCTGGTGCTCGATGCGCTGGTCAATTCGATCGACCGGGTCGAGTTCTTCCATCCCTGGAAGGTGCGGCCATGACGCACGGGCAGGGGCCTGATCTGCTCGGGCGGCGCCGCTGCCCGACGCTGCGGTGAGCGAGGGCCGGGAATCCCTCGCCGCAGCCCAGGCACTGGCTGCGGTGCCGATGTTCGCCGGGCTCGATCCGGTCGACCTGGCGAAGCTCGCGGGCGTGCTCGAGGAGCGCTGGTTCGACGCCGGATCGCTTGTGTTCGAGGTCGGTGGCGAGGGAGACGGCCTCTACATCATGCGCGAAGGCGTCGCGGAGCGGCGCGTGTCGGGGTCCGCGATCGACCGCATCGAGCCCTACGAGAGCTTCGGGCAACTGTCGTTGCTCACCGACGAGCCGCGCTCGGCGAGCGTGGTCTCGGTGACCGCGGTACGGGTCTGGATGCTGCCCCGGGTCCGCTTCGATGCGCTGCTGCGCGGCGAACCCGACCTGATGCTGCACCTGAGCGCCGCGATCGGGCTCGACCTCGCGCGTACCCGCCGCGCCCTTGGCGAACTGCAGTGGGAAGTCGATACCTGGGTGGCCGGACGCCTGCGCGAACTCGATGTCGGCCAGCGCGACCTCGTCGAGGCGGCGGCACTGTTCGAACGCGCGCCGCTGGCCGTGCTCGCGCGGCTGGCCGATGTCGACGAGGATCGGGCACGGATCCGGCTGGCGGAGCTTGCGCGCCAGTCGCCCCTGCTGCGCGACGAGGCGGACGGCTATCGCGTGCCGGTCGCGATCGCCCGTTCGCTGCGGCGGGGGCTGCAGGCCGAGCACCGCCATACCGCGCTCGCGGCGCGCATCTGCGCGATCGCCGTCGAACTGGAGCGTCTTGGCCAGCGTAACCCTGCCGCTGCCGCATATCGCGCGGCCGGCGCCGACAGCGACGCGCTGCGCCTGAGCGCGCGCAGTGCCCCTGCGGCGACGCTGGCGGGCGAGTGGAAACCCGCCGCTTCTGATGCGGCATCGGCACGCGATGCCGCATCAGAAGCGGCCGCACCGGCCGTACCGGCGCGCAAGCCAATGCCGCTGCGCAGGCTCGCGGGGCTGGCGCTCGCCCTGCTGCCGCTGTCGCTGTGGACGATGGCACCGCCCGACGGGCTCGGCCCGGCGGGTTGGCAGGCCCTGCTGACCGTGGTCGCGGCGGCCATCCTGTTCGCCACCGAGGCACTGGCCGAAGAAGTGATCGCGCTGGCCCTGGTGGCGTCCTGGGTGGTCACCGGGCTGGTCGCGCCACGGGTGGCGCTGGACGGCTTTGCCAGCCAGCCATGGGTGCTGGTGCTGGCGGTGCTTGCCGTCGGTGTCGCGGTCGGCAACACCGGATTGATGTACCGGGTCGCGCTGGCGGCGCTCGGTCGGCGCCCGGCCGGTTTCGCAAGCCGCTGCGTGACCCTGGCGCTGGTCGGCACGGCCGTGACGCCGACGCTGCCCAATGCAACCAGCCGCACTGCGCTCGCCGCGCCGATGGTGCGCGAGATTGCCGAGGCGCTCGGTTTCGAGCCCGGTGGCCGGGCCGCGACGGGACTGGCACTGGCTGCCCTGATCGGCTTCGGGCAGATGGCCGGCCTGTTCCTCACCGGGTCGTCGGTCGGGCTGCTGGTGCACGGGTTGCTGCCCGATGCGATACGTGGCGAGTTCGGGTTCGCCAGCTGGTTCATCGCGGCTCTGCCGCTGCACCTGCTGCTGTTCGTCGGCGGCCTGTCGGCCGTGGTCTGGCTGTATCGGCCATCGAGCAGCGTGGCGAACCCGGGTGACCGTCTTGCCTTGCAGCGCGCGGTCCTCGGTCCGATGCGATCGGACGAGAAGCTGTGCCTTGCGGTGCTGATCGGCCTGATCGCCGGGTTCCTGAGCGAACCCTGGCACGGCATCAACGGGGCCTGGCTCGGGGTCGGTGCGCTGGTGGTGCTTGCGCTGGGACGCGCGCTTGACACCACCATGGTGCGCACCGGTGTCAACTGGCCGTTCCTGCTGTTCTTCGGCGCGATCTCCAGCCTGGCTACGGTGTTCACCACGCTCGGCATCGACCACTGGCTCGGTACCCGCCTCGCCGGGCTGATCGAGTCCCTGGCGCTGGGCAGCCTGTCGTTCTGCCTCGCCCTTGCGATCGTCGGCTTCTGCCTGTCGTTCATCGTGCGCTGGCAGGCCGCCGCACCGCTGCTGACGCTGGTCGCGCTGCCTGCCGCCGGCGCGGCGGGAGTGCATCCGTTCCTGGTGGCACTGGTCGCGCTGGTGTCGACGCAGGTCTGGTTCCTGCCGTACCAGAGCACGGTCTACCTGGCGCTGTATCACGGCTCGGGCGAATGCTTCTCGCATGTCCATGCGCGCGCGCTCGCCTGGCTGTGGGGCCTGCTGGTGCTGCTGTCGATCGCGCTGTCGATGCCGGTATGGCGCCTGATGGGGCTCGCCGGCGCCTGATCATGCCGGGCGGACTGCCCCGCCTGCATCACGGGGGAGCGCGGCGGCCATCGGCGCGCTCCGGATGCCGAAGATCAGTCGCCGCCGCCGCCGCCGTCACCACCATCGCCGCCGCCACCGTCGCCGAAACCGTCGGTGCCTCCGTCCCATGCGGTATCGCGCAGATCGTCGGGTGTCCAGCTGCGTGCGTGTTCGAGCGAACACCCATCGTCGCCGCCGCCCATGCCGCCACCGCCGCCGTCGCCGCCATGATCCCGGCGCAACCTGCGAAGCCTCGCCGCATCGTCAGCGAAATAGTAATGGCCATGCTCGATCTTCAGTTTCGCATCGAGCGCGAACAACAGCGGCACTCGCGTCGGTGTGCTCGGGTTGAGGTTCTCTTCCCTGCAGGCATTCCACCAGCAGCGGCGCAGCCCGGCGTTGGCCGCACCGTCCGCGGACAGCGCCATCGGCGCGGTGACCGGGAGCACCCGTCCGAGGCTCCGGCGGCAGTAGTCCTCGTAGGCGGCGCCGCGTTGCGCGAACGCCGTCCAGAGTGCGCCGACCACGCGCGAAGGCATGGCCACGGGCTTTCGGCCGGCCTTCAGTTGCGCGAGGAAGAACTTGCGCAGCCCGCGCGCGACCAGTTGCCGGTCCTTCAGGCTGAGCGCGGGGAAGTGAATCGACAGCGTGTCCAGCAGGCCCGGCGGCAGCAGCGTCTCGCGGATGAAGGCGTCGCGCACGCGGCGGCGCCACAGGTGATGCATCTCCAGCAGGGCGATCGCCAGCAGCGCTATCAGCCACATCATGAAGGTGGTCATCGAAGCACCCGGCATCGTGGTACATCGATGCTTGCACGTGGACATCGGTGTCCCGGCTTGCGCTGCCCGGATGTCGCATCTGTCATGGTCGGCAGGTTCCTTTCGTGCCGATTCTCGCTCATCGGCGCATTCCTGCGGTACCGAATGGCTGGTGCACCAGCCCGAAGCCCGCATCCAGTCAGATCGACGCCGGCGGTTATACTTTCATCCTTGCTCCCGTGCCTGTCGCGGGGCCCCTTCCATGCACCGATCGAGCACGCCGATGAACGAACTCGTCACCTTCTGGATCAACGGCGCACGCCACGCCGCCCGCAGCGGCCGCAGCGGCGAGGTCACCAACCCGGCAACCGGCCAGGTCATCCGCAAGGTCGCTCTGGGCGATGCTGCCGATGTCGACGCGGCGGTACGCGCGGCCAGCGCTGCCTTCTCCGACTGGAGCACGACCCCGCCGCTGCGCCGCGCACGGGTCATGGCGAAGTTCAAGGAACTGATCGAACTCAATCGCGACCGGCTGGCCAGGCTTATCACCGAAGAGCATGGCAAGACGCTGCCCGACGCCCAGGGCGAAGTACAGCGCGGTCTCGAGGTCGTGGAATTCGCGAGCGGCGTGCCGCACCTCCAGAAGGGCGAACATGCGGAGGACGTGGGGCGCGGCATCGATTGCCATTCGCGCATGCAGGCGATCGGCGTATGCGTCGGCATCACGCCGTTCAACTTCCCCGTGATGGTGCCGTGCTGGATGTTCCCGGTGGCCATCGCCTGCGGCAACACGTTCGTGCTCAAGCCGTCCGAGAAGGATCCTTCCGCCAGCATGCTGCTGGCAGAACTGCTGAAGGAGGCTGGCCTCCCCGACGGCGTGTTCAACGTCGTGCACGGCGACAAGGTGGCCGTCGATGCATTGCTGCAGCACCCGTCGGTGCGTGCGGTCTCGTTCGTCGGCTCGACCCCGATCGCGAAGTACGTGTACGAGACGGCGGCGCGCGGAGGCAAGCGCGTGCAGGCGCTGGGCGGTGCGAAGAACCATGCGGTGGTGATGCCCGATGCCGACCTCGATTTCGCTGCCGATGCGATCGCCGGTGCGGGCTACGGCTCTGCCGGAGAACGTTGCATGGCGATCTCGGCGGTGGTCGCGGTCGGCGACATCGGCGATGCGCTGGTCGAGAAGATCGCGAAGATCGGCGCTGGTTACAAGGTGGCGCCAGGCGACACCCCGGGTGCAGACATGGGTCCGCTGGTGTCGAAGGTGCACCGGGACAAGGTGAAGGGTTATGTCGACAGCGGCGAATCCGAGGGTGCGGCACTGGTGCTCGACGGCCGCAAGCTGTCCGTGGATGGCCATGAGCAGGGTTACTTCCTCGGCCCCACGCTGTTCGACCACGTGAGCCCCGAGATGTCGATCTATCGCGACGAGATCTTCGGCCCGGTACTTTCGGTTGTGCGCGTCGATACGCTCGACGAGGCCATCGCACTGGTCAACCGCAATGAATTCGGCAACGGCACGGCGATCTTCACCGGATCCGGCGGCGCGGCGCGCAAGTTCCAGAACGAGATCGAAGTCGGCATGGTCGGCATCAACGTGCCGATACCGGTGCCGATGGCTTTCTTCTCGTTCGGCGGCTGGAAGCAGTCCCTGTTCGGCGACCTGCATGTGCACGGCATGGAAGGCGTCTGCTTCTACACCCGTACCAAGGTGATCACCGAACGCTGGCCGTCGGCGGCGGTAGCGGCGCCGGTGGCCGGCCGCTCGACCGTGATGCCGACGCATGGCTGACCGTCCGCACCGGAATCTGCATCGACCTTGATCGTCGTCAATATTCCGTAAGGAAAGGCGGCAGTACAGTCAGGCATCTGAACCGTGGCCGTTTCCCGGTCGCAACGGTGCGGCCGGGAAACGCCACACAAAGGAGGATGCGATGTCGATCAAGGTGCTTCTGGCAGTCGATGGTTCCGAAACGTCCGACCGGGCGACCGACCGGCTGATCGCGCTGCAGCGGGGCGGGGCGCCGTTCGAGGTGACGGTGATCTAGGTGCAGCCCTTCATGAGCATCGAGGCGCAGGCGATGCACCTGCAGTCCTACGGCGAAGCGTCGATGAAATCGGCTTGCGCCCGCCTGGATGCTGCGAGCATTCGCTACCAGACTCATATCGCGATGGGGCCTGCGGGCGTTAGAATCAGGGAGTTCGCCGAGGCTGGGGGCTTCGAACTGGTCGTTCTGGGCACCAAGGGCCTGGGCTGGGTGAACACCGTGCTGATGGGTTCGGTCGCGAAGGCCGTGGTCGAATTGTGCAGCGTACCCGTCGTTCTGGTTCGCTGACCGATACCGGAAGATCCGGCGGGTCGCAGGGTCTCGTATCGGCAGGCGCCTGCCGGTACGCAGTGTTCTGGTGCTGCCGGGCCCTGCCCGGCAACAGGAGATAGAAATGAACAAGGTGCTGTTGGCTGTCGATGGATCCGAGTGCTCGGACCGTGCCGTACGCTGGGTGATCGGCATCGTCTCGTCCATGAACAAACCCGCCGAGGTGCATCTGGTCACCGTCCAGCCGGCGATTCGCGAGGGCTTGATCCGCAACTTCGTCAGTAATGACGCCATCGAGACCTACCAGCGTGAAGAGGGCGACAAGGGCCTGTCTTCCGCGCGCACGCTCCTCGACGCAGCCGGCATTGCCCATGTGCCGCACATCCTGCTCGGCCCGGTCGGCTCCGCCATCGGCGACTTCGCTGCCCAGAACGGCTGCGACGGCATCGTCATGGGTACCCGCGGCCTCGGTGGTGTCACCGGCCTGGTGCTGGGTTCGGTCGCTACCCAGGTACTCCAGGTTGCCACCGTTCCGGTCACGCTGATCAAGTAGCGCGACCGCCCCGCCCCGAGCCGATGGCTGCCCGAAAGCCCCGTGTCGACCCTCTCACCGAGAGCGAGCTCGACGAACTCGACAGGTTCCTGCTGTCCAGTGCCACGCCGGAAGATTCGATGGACCTCGAGGAACTCGATGGGTTCATCGCCGGGCTGGTCTGCAGCCCGGTCGCAGCGGGGGCAAGCGAGTGGCTTTCGCTGATCTGGGGCGACACCGAGGACGGACGGCGGCCGGTGCGATTCGGTTCAGCCGCGCAGTGCCGGCGCATCCTCGAACTGCTCGACCGGCACTGGGCGACCATCGCCTGGACGCTGTATTCAGGCATGCCGACGATGCCCATCCTTTTCGAGTACAAGGCGGGCACATCGTCCACGCCGGCCGAGCGTGCACAGCAGCTCGTTCCCGGCAGTACCTGGGCGATCGGCTTCATGCGCGCTGTCGGCCTGCACGCCGACGACTGGCAGGAGGCCTTCGACGATGACGACGCATCCGAGTCGCTGACGGCGATCGTCACCCTCGCGCATGCCGATGACCGCGAGATCGTCGAACAGCCCCTGTCGCCGCAGCAGATCGAGGCGCTGATCGAGGAACTGCCCGACAGCACGCTAGAATTGCACCAGTTCTGGCACCAGCGCGGCACGAGCCCGGACGCCCGTGCAGCGGTGCGCAAGCCACCGCGCCTGAAGCCTGCGGACCCCTGTCCCTGCTGCAGCGGACGACGGTTTTCGCAGTGTTGCGGCGCCAACGCTTCCCTCAACTAGCCTGGCGCACGCCATGTGCTGTTTCCGGCCGTTGCCCGCTGCCTGCGCAATCGCCCTGATCGAGTGACCCAGTGACCCAGACCCTGACCCTGCTTGGCATTCCGGTCGAGTTCCTCCTGTTCGCCTGCACGCTTCTCGGCGTAGCGCTGTTCCATGCCCACACGTTGAGGGTGGCCTTGACCGGGCTTGCGGTGATCACCAGCTACAAGCTCGTGTATGCGGGTTTCCACCATGGTGCGGGACTGGACGGACTGGCGTCCCACCTTGGGCATGAATGGGTGCTCCTTGCGAACCTGCTGATGCTGCTGGTCGGCTTCGCGGTGCTCGCGCGCTTCTTCGAAGCCAGCAGGATCCCTGACATGCTGCCGCGCTTCCTGCCGGACGACTGGAAGGGCGCATTCGTGCTGCTGGTGCTGATCTTCGTGCTGTCCAGCTTCCTCGACAACATCGCCGCTGCGATCATCGGCGGCACCGTCGCGGCCAGCGTGTTCAAGGGGCGGGTGCACATCGGCTACCTTGCCGCGATCGTGGCCGCGTCGAATGGGGGCGGTTCCGGCAGCGTGGTGGGCGACACCACGACCACCATGATGTGGATCGATGGCGTCGATCCGTTCGACGTCGTCCACGCCTATGTCGCCGCGGTCGTCGCGCTGTTGGTGTTCGGTATCCCGGCCGCGCTGCAGCAGCATCGCCACCAGCCGATCACCGCCGACGTCGAGCCAGGTTTGCGTATCGACTGGGTGCGGGTCGGCATCGTCGGCTTCATCCTGGCCTCGGCCATCGGGACCAATGTCTACGTGAACCTGTGGCACGTGGAACTCGCCGATCGCTTTCCGTTCATCGGCGTCGCGGTGCTCTGCGCCATCCTGCTCGGTTCGCTGCTGCGGCGGCCCGACTGGGGCGTCGTACCAGAGGCCGCGAAGGGTGCGCTGTTCCTGCTGTCGCTCGTGCTCTGTGCGTCGATGATGCCGGTCGAACACCTGCCGGTGGCGAGCTGGCAGACGGCATTCGGGCTGGGGTTCGTGTCGTCGGTATTCGACAACATTCCGCTGACCAAGCTTGCGCTCGAACAGGGTGGCTACGACTGGGGTTTCCTTGCCTTCGCGGTCGGCTACGGTGGCTCGATGCTCT
>CAMDXD010000130.1 GCA_945877995.1 Bordetella parapertussis | reverse complement strand
CGTGCCGCCCTCGAACTGGCCGGCATCGCGCCGGTCCTTGCGCGAGTGTTCGCCGCGCGCGGGCTGTGCGGCCCGGACGAATTGTCCGATGATTTTGCACGCCTGCTGACGCCCGAGCGGCTGTCGTGCTGCGAGGCCGCAGCGTCGGCACTGGCCGATGCGATCGCACGCAACGAACGCCTGCTGATCGTCGCGGACTACGACTGCGACGGCGCCACCGCCTGCGCGGTCGGCATCCGTGCGCTGCGTGCGTTCGGCGCCCGGGTCGACTTTCTCGTCCCGAACCGCTTCGAATACGGCTACGGCCTGACGCCTGAGATCGTGGACCTCGCGCACCAGCGCCGTCCGGACTGGCTCATCACCGTCGACAACGGCATCGCCAGCGTTGAAGGGGTGGACCGCGCGCGCGCCCTGGGCATGCGCGTGCTCGTGACCGATCACCACCTGCCGGGCAGCCAGTTGCCGGCCGCCGAGGTGATCGTCAACCCTAACCAGCCTGGCTGCGGCTTCCCGAGCAAGCACCTTGCCGGCGTCGGCGTCATGTTCTACGTGATGCTTGCGCTGCGTGCCGAACTGCGCCGGCGCGGCCGGCTGCCCGGCGGCAGCGGGCCGAACCTGGCGCAGTGGCTGGACCTGGTGGCGCTGGGGACGGTCGCCGACGTGGTGCGGCTCGATGCGAACAACCGCATCCTGGTGGCGCAGGGGCTGAAGCGGATCCGTGCCGGGCGCACGGTACCCGGCATCGCGGCGCTGCTGCGGGTCGCCGGCCGTGCGATCGAGCGCTGCACGACGTACGACCTCGGGTTTGTCGCGGGTCCGCGCCTGAACGCGGCAGGCCGCCTGCAGGACATGTCGCTCGGCATCGAATGCCTGGTCACCGACGATGTCGCCCGTGCCGGCGCGATCGCCAGCCAGCTCGACCAGCTGAACCGCCAGCGGCGCGAGATCGAAGCCACGATGCGTGAACAGGCACTGGCGGCAATCGACGTCGATGCGGCCGGCGACGGATGGTCTGTCTCGCTGTTCGATCCGGCCTGGCACCAGGGCGTGATAGGAATCGTCGCGGCGCGCCTGAAAGACCGGTTGCACCGGCCGGCGTTCTGCTTCGCACGCGGTGACAGCGGCATGCTGAAGGGTTCGGGGCGTTCGATCGCGGCGTTGCACCTGCGCGATGCGCTCGACCTCGTTGCCAAGCGCGAACCCGGCCTGCTGGTGGCCTTCGGCGGCCATGCGGCGGCGGCCGGCCTGAGCCTGCGCGAAGCGGACCTGCCCCGGTTCACCGAAACACTGGAAGCCGTCGTGCGCTCGCTGCTCACGCCCGCCGACCTTTCGCGCGTGATCGAGACCGACGGCAGCCTCGATGGCGAGACCCTCGACCTCGACCTCGCCCGCTCTATGGACGAAGGCGTCTGGGGCCCCGGCTTTCCGCGCCCCGAATTCATGGACCGCTTCCAGGTCACCGCGCAGAAGGTCGTGGGCGAGGCGCATTCGAAGCTGGAACTGCGCGGCAGCGGCGGGCGCTTCGCGGCCATCCGGTTCAATTCGATCGAACCGATGCCACCACGGATCGAGGCGGTATACCGGGTAGACATGAACAGCTGGCAGGGACTGCAGAGCGTGCAGCTAACCATAGAGCACTGGCGCGACGCCAGCGACCCGTCGTCTGCCTGGTGCTGATGGCGGCAGGCTTTTCGCGCAGGCACGGACTGCGCCGCCGCGGGCCGCTATAATCGATGGTTTACTGCGAGAAGATCCATGGAAGCTGAACGCCTGAATTCGCTCTCTGACAGCCTGGCCGGTTTCGGCCGGCGCACGGCCGAGCTGCGGAGGTATCTTTGACTTCGATACCAAGCTCACCCGCCTGAAGGAGGTCAGCCGCGACCTGGAAGACCCTGCGGTCTGGGCCGATACCAAGCGCGCACAGGAGCTGGGGCGCGAGCGCAAGCAGCTCGAGGATATCGTCACCCGGATGCAGGACGCCGAACAGATGATCGCGGACACGCAGGAACTGTTCGAGATGGCGCGCAGCGAGGACGACACCGGCACGCTCGAACAGCTCGCCGGAGACATCGAACAGCTCGAGAAGGCCATCGCCCGGATGGAATTCGAGCGGATGTTCAACGATCCGCTGGACCCCGCCAACTGCTTCATCGACATCCAGGCCGGCACCGGCGGCACCGAGGCGCAGGACTGGGCGCAGATGCTCGAGCGCATGTACCTGCGCTTCTGCGAGCGGCGCGACTTCAAGGTCGAACTGCTGGAAGAATCCAGCGGTGACGTCGCCGGCATCAAGAGCGCGTCGATCAAGGTCAGCGGCCCGTACGCCTACGGCACGCTGCGCACCGAGGCCGGCGTGCACCGGCTGGTGCGCAAGTCGCCGTTCGACTCGAACGCGCGCCGGCATACGTCCTTCGCGAGCGTGTTCATCTATCCCGAGGTCGACGACTCGATCGAGGTGACGATCAATCCCGCCGACCTGCGCATCGACACGTTCCGCGCATCGGGCGCCGGTGGCCAGCACATCAACAAGACCGACTCGGCGATCCGCATCACCCACCTGCCGACGAACATCGTCGTGCAGTGCCAGAGCGACCGCTCGCAGCATCGCAACCGGGCCGAGGCGATGGCGATGCTCAAGTCGCGCCTGTACGAGCTCGAACTGCGCAAGCGCAACGAGGAGAAGCAGGCGATGGAGGAGTCGAAGACCGACATCGCCTGGGGCCACCAGATCCGCTCCTATGTGCTCGACCAGTCGCGCATCAAGGACCTGCGCACCAACCACGAGGTCGGCGACACCCAGCGCGTGCTGGACGGCGACCTCGACGACTTCATCAACGCCAGCCTCAAGCAGGGTGTGTAAATGACCGACCCTTCCAGCCCCCCCCCGGCCGCTCCGATCGATACCGACCATATCGTCGCCGAGCGGCGTGCCAAGCTGGCCGCGCTGCGCGCCGCCGGCATCGCCTATCCGAACGATTTCGAACGCGTGCACCTCGCCGGCGACCTGCAGGCTGCGCATGCCGGCGACGACAAGGCCGCCCTCGAAGCGAACCCGGTCGAGGTGACGCTGGCCGGCCGCATCCTGCTCAAGCGGGTGATGGGCAAGGCAAGCTTTGCCAGCGTGCGCGACGGGTCGGGCATGATCCAGCTCTACGTGTCTGACGACGGTACCGGCGCCGAGGCGCACGAGGCATTCAAGCACTACGACCTGGGCGACATCGTCGGCACGACCGGCGTGCTGTTCCGCACCAAGACCAACGAACTCACGGTGCGCGTGTCGCAGATCCGGCTGCTGACCAAGTCGCTGCGGCCGCTGCCCGAGAAGTTCCACGGCCTGACCGACCAGGAGCAGCGCTATCGCCAGCGCTACCTCGACCTGATGGTCAACGAGGATTCGCGCAGGACCTTCCTTGCGCGATCGCGCACCGTTCAGGCGGTGCGGCAGTTCCTGCTCGACCGGGGCTACCTGGAAGTCGAGACGCCGATGATGCACCCGATCCCGGGAGGCGCGAACGCGCGGCCGTTCACGACCCACCACAATGCCCTCGACATGGAGTTGTTCCTGCGCATCGCGCCCGAGCTGTACCTGAAGCGCCTGGTGGTGGGTGGCTTCGAACGGGTGTTCGAGATCAACCGCAATTTCCGCAACGAGGGCATCTCGACCCGGCACAATCCCGAGTTCACGATGCTCGAGTTCTATTCGGCCTACACCCGCTACCGCGAGCTGATGGCGCTGACCGAGCAGATGTTCGCGCAGGTCGCGCGCACCGTCACCGGCAGCGAGAAGATCACCTACCAGGGGCGCGAACTCGACTTCGGCAAGCCGTTCGCGAAGCTCACTATCCTGGAGGCGATCGCGAAGTACGCGCCGCAGTACACGCCGGCACAACTGTCAGACCGAAGCTGGCTGGCAGGAGAACTCGCGCGGCTGGGTGAGACCGTGCACCCCGACGACGGCCTGGGCGGCATGCAGTTGTCGCTGTTCGACGCGACGGTCGAGACGCAGCTGTTCGAACCGACCTTCATCATCGACTACCCGACCGAAGTGTCGCCGCTCGCCCGGCGCAACGATGCCGATCCGTCCATCACCGAGCGCTTCGAACTGTTCATCGCCGGACGCGAGATCGCCAACGGCTTCTCCGAGCTGAACGATCCCGACGAGCAGGCCTCGGTGTTCCGGCAGCAGGCGAACCGGAAGGAGTCCGGCGATGCCGAAGCGATGCACTACGACGCCGACTACGTGCGCGCGCTCGAATACGGCCTGCCGCCGTGCGGCGGAGAAGGCATCGGCATCGACCGGCTGGTGATGCTGCTGACCGACAGCAGCACGATCCGTGACGTGATCCTGTTCCCGCAGATGCGGCGCGAGGACTGACACGCCACCGGGCCGCTACGCTGCCACGACCGTATCGAAGCTCAGGTCCCAGCGGTACGGGCGCTCCGAGCCCTCGACGTCGGTCGCCCCCCCGCGGCGCACACGCCCGAGCAGGCGTTCGCCGGCCCTCGCCTCGCCGGCCAGTTCGATGCCGCCGTCCTTCACCCAGTCGCGGCTATGGCGGTTGAAAGTCACGGGCGAAGCGCCCATGTGCGCGAACAGCACCGAATAGCGAAGCAGGTTGTCGAAGCCGGCCTTGCCACGCCCCTTCAGGTGCAACTCCAGCACGAGGTGCGGCGTGGTGTGCATGGCCATCGCCCGGGTGACCGACCCGAGTCGCCTGATCTCGTTGATGGTCGCCCCCGCCAGCGGCTCCGGGAAAAATCCGACCGTCGCCAGCGTACCGTCGGCGGACGCCAGAGCGATGCCCGTCTCGAATGCGAAGTCGTTACCCAGCCAGTGCGCGGTGGCTTCGAGTCGGTCGCCTCGGCTGCACGCGGGCAACGCCAGCGCGACCCCTGCCGCGAGCAGCGCGCGCCGGGCGTTCAAACGGCGGCGCCCGCCAGGCGCTCGAGCAGTGCCGGCAGCTTCGACACGTCCTCGATCAGGTGTGCGCCGCCTTCGCGTGCCAGCTTGTCACGGCTATGCGCGCCGCTCCACACCGCGACATTCACGCCGCAACCGGCGTTGCGGCCCGACTGGATGTCGAGCACGGTGTCTCCGATGTTCAGCACCTCGGCCACAGATGTGATCCCGGTGCGTTCCATCGCACGGAAGATCATGTCCGGCGCGGGGCGGCCCTTCGCCACGTCGTCGGCGCAGACGAGCGCATCGGCCACGCCCTTGCCGTCGCCTTCGTCCCAGCCCACTGCCGACAGCACCAACGCCTGGGTGTCACGGTCGAAGCCGGTGTTGAGCACGATCGCCACGCCGCGCCTGCGCAGCCAGTCGAACACTTCGACGGCACCCGGGACCGGTCGCGCGCCCCCCGCGCGAAAACGGCGATCGAGTTCATCCCGGAAGGCCTGATGGACGGCATCGGCATGGCGGTCCAGGTCGCCATCGCCGCGGCGCGCCTGCACGAGATGGCGGATCGCCTCGCGCTTGCTGGCACCGCGTATCGCATCGAGATCGTCCGCGGTGGCAGACAACCCGTTCGAGGCGAGCGCGGCTTCGATGGCCAGCGGCACCACGCCGTTGTCCTGGATGGTGGTACCCGCCATGTCGAACACGGCGAGGCGGATCCGCAGCGCCGGCGCTGCACTCGGGGGAGCGTTCGTCATCGTTCATTCACCGCCTGCCAGGTGAGCGACCGGCCGGCTCAAGCGTCGATCGCGTGCACCGTGAGTTGCTCAAGCGTGACCACGGACAATGCCGCCTGGTGGGTCGCGGCCAGTACCACGCGCGGCGCCATCCCGGCATCGAGCGCTTCCTTCCAGCGCGTGACGCACAGGCACCAGCGGTCGCCAGGCTTCAGCCCGTCGAACCCGTAGGCCGGCATCGGCGTACTGAGGTCGTTGCCGCGCGCCTTCGAGAATGCAAGGAACTCGGCCGTCACTCCGGCACACACGGTGTGGCTGCCGAAGTCGTCTGCCGCGGTCTCGCAGCAACCGGTCCGGAAGTAGCCGGTCAGCGGCTGCACCGAACAGGTTGCCAGGGGCGTGCCAAGGACGTTGAGCTGGGACGATCCGCCACCGCCATATGATCCATCCATGGAGCCCCCGTCAGCCCGCGTTGCGCAGCACGATGGGCGTTTCGGGAACCGGGAAGCCGGCCTCGCCGAACGACTCGCGTATGGTGCGGTTCGTGTCGAAGTACACCTGCCAGTAGTGGTCGTTGTTGCAGTACGGCCGCACGGCCAGCACCGGCCCGCTCGGCGTGAATTCGAGGATCTCGACGTCGGGCGCGGGCGCTGCCAGCACATTGGGTATCTTCGCGATGCGGTCGCGCAGCAGCGCGATCGCCGCAGCATGGTCGGCACTCTGCGCGAGCTGCGCCTTCAGATCGACCCTGCGATAGGCGTTCGCGGAATAGTTCTGGATACTGTCGCCGAAGATCCGGTTGTTACCGACGACGGTCAGCACGTTGTCAAGCGTATTGATCGCGGTGCCGAACAGACCGATCTCCTTCACCGTGCCGGTGACGCCGCCAACGGTGACGAAGTCGCCTACCTTGAACGGCCGCAGCACGACCAGGAAAGCCCCGGCCGCGAAATTGGCGAGCAACCCGCCCCAGGCCGCGCCGATCGCCACGCCGACGCCGGCAACCAGCGCCGCGAAGGTGGTCGTTTCCACACCGAAGTAGCCCAGGATGGCGACGACCAGCGCGACCTTCAGCACCACGGCGACGAACGAACCGATGTAGCGCAGGATGGTCGGTTCGACCTTCTGCCGCTCGAGCGCAGCGCTGAGCACGCGCACCGCGAAATTGATCAGCCAGGTGCCCACGACCCAGAATGCGATCGCGGCGGCGACCTGCAACGCGCCATGGATCAGGATCGGCTGCGCAGTCGTCCAGAATTCAGCGATGTTCATGCTTCAACGCCCTCATCCCCCGTTGTCGATTCGCGAATGATGCAGGATAGGTACGTATAACTCAACGACTGCGCCTCGGCCCGGCCGCGCGCGGCGCGGGCGCCCCGGAACCGCGGTAGCATCGCGGCCCCGGCCCGGGCAAACCCGGCCGGTCTTCGGAACCCGTGCCTGGAAACCCGTTCATGAGCCAGAACAGCCCTGTCCCCGCCCTGCCCGACGTGTCGGTCGCCGAACGCCTCGTGGACCTCGCGCTGGCAATCGACCCGAAGACGCTGCCCGCAGCCGTACGTACCCAGGCCGAGTCGCTGCTGCTCGACGTCGCCGGCCTGTGCGTGGCGGCACGCGACACCGACTACATCCGGGCGCTCGTGGCCTCGGTCGACAGCGGCGGGCCGGCGACGGCGATCGGGCATGCCGCACGCTTCAGCGCCGAGGATGCCGCGCTGATCAACGGCACGGCCGCGCACGGCGAGGATTTCGACGACACATACGAAGGCGGCCCGGTACACAGCGCCACGGTGATCGTGCCGGCCGTGCTCGCCGCATGCGAGCGCTTCGGACGCGACGGGCAGTCAGCGCTCGCCGGGATCGTGGCTGGCACCGAGGCCTTGTGCCGGATGAGCCGCGTCGTGCCGAAAGCGATCCACCGATCGGGTTTCCATCCCACGGCGATCCTGGGCACCATGGCTGCCACGCTGGCCGTGTCGGTCGCGCTCGGGCTCACCCGCCGGCAGGCCGTCGATGCGCTGGGGACGGCCGGCAGCATGGCCAGCGGCATCATCGAGTACCTCGCCGAAGGCTCGTGGACCAAGCGCCTGCATGCCGGATGGGCGGCGCAGTGCGGCGTGCGCGCCGCGCGCATCGGGCAGCAGGGGTTCTTCTCGCCGCGCACCGTGTTCGAAGGAACGCATGGCCTGTACAACGGCTTTGCGCACAGCGCCGAGGGCGACTATGCCGCGCTGCTCGACGGCTTCGGCACCGACTGGACGATGCTGTCGATCACCTTCAAGCCGTATGCCACCGGCACGATGAACCAGCCCTACATCGACTGCGCGCTGCGTCTCGCGCGCCGGGCGCAGGCCGAAGGATTCCGCGCCGAGGATGTGGTGGACGTGCTCTGCGAAACCGCCGAGGGCTACGTGCATCGCCTCTGGGAGCCGCTCGCCTCCAAGCACCGGCCAGCGACCGAATACGGCGCGAAGTTCAGCGCTCCGTTCAACATCGCGGTCGGCTTCATCACCGGCGCGGCGGGTCTGGACGCCTTCACCCCGGCCACGGTGCGCGACGAGCGCATCCTCGCGCTTGCCTCTAAGGTGCGCTACGTCGTCGACCCGTCGAATCCGTATCCGCGCGCCTACACCGGCCATGTGAGGTTCACGCTGGCCGACGGACGCGTGGTCGAGGAACGCCAGCCGTTCATCCGCGGTGGCGTGCACGCCCCGCTGTCGCGCGAAGAGCTGGAGTCCAAGTTCCGCGGCAATACCACCTACGGGCAGTGGAGCGACGGCGCATCCGCGCGCCTGCTCGCGGCAACGCGTTCGCTCTACGACGGGCCGGTGGAACTGTCCGCCTTCCGCCCTGACTGAGGGACACCAAGGCTCAGTAGTACACCTTTCCGTCGAACAGCCGGCGCGCGGTTCGATAGAACGAACCGCGCAGCGCGGACCACTGTCCGGCCTGGCACTCCACCTCGGCACCCACGGTAAGCACGCCGGAGGGCATTGCGATGCGCAGTGTCCCGCCGGCCGCAGCGTCGCCGCCATCGGTGCGCCGTGCGCGCCAGGCCACCGTACCCTCGATGGACGCCGCCACCGCGATGCACAGCGAGGCGGTCAGCGGCAGCGCACGGTGCGGCTGTCCGTTGGACAGCATGCGCGCCGTCAGGTCGACCGCGTCGGCCGCGACCGACTCGCCCGACAGCGTCTGCGCGGCCTTCGGCGGCGCCACGAAGCCAACGAAAGGCACCACCGTGCGGCCGCGCGCCTCGTCGATCGTCCGGGCGAGGCCCATCGCGACCGATGCCTGCAGGCGGATCGCCGACAGGCGTTCCATCGTCACCGCATCGGCCTCCAGGTCACCGGGCATCTCGAGCCCGGACAGCCCCAGCGACGACGCCGCGACCAGCACGCAGGCATTGGCCGCATCGACCATCGACACCTCGACCGGCCCCAGCCCGGGCACGTCGATTCGATCCACCACGTTGCCGGTCGGCAGCAGCCGGCCCGTGCTGGCGCCGCCAGGCGACAGGAAGTCGAGGCGGATCGGGGCACCGGTGCCGGCGACGCCGGGGATCGCCAGTTCGCCTGCCTCCACCGCCTGGCCGCCCTGCACCGGGAACGTGGCATGGATGATCTTGTCGGTGTTCGTGTTGTAGATGCGCACCGTCGCCTGCCCATCGGCCGCCTCGACCAGCCCTTCGTCCACCGCGAACGGCCCGACTGCCGACGACATGTTCCCGCAGTTGCCGCCATAGTCGACATGCGCATCCTTCACCATCACCTGGGCGAAGGTGTAATCGATGTCCGCATCGGCGCGCGACGAGCGGGAGAGCACGCAGACCTTCGACACCGACGACAGGCCACCGCCCATGCCGTCGAGCTGGCGGCCATTGGCATCGGGCGATCCCATCGCGCGCAGGAATATCGGATCCCAGTCGCCCTGCCCGGCGGGCAAGTCCTGCCGATGCAGCATCAAGGCCTTGCTGGTGCCGCCGCGCATGAATACGGCTGGCAGTCGATGACGGTTCATCTCGGGGTCTCCACGGATCGAGGGGGGCTCTGCAGCAGCAGCGGCCCTGGGGCGCGCTGTACGCTCCATGTGCTGTCGTCCATGTGCTGGCAGGAACCGAAGCGGTAGGACGGCGCAACGCCGGGCCATGCAAACCGGGCGTCGTAGAACCACGCACAGACCTGGCGCACATCGGCACGATACTCGACATGGCTGAGCACGGTGTAGACGCTGAACCGGCGGAATCCGGCAAACTCGGGCCGGCCCCAGGCCGTGCGCGCGAACTCGGCCCG
>CAMDXD010000129.1 GCA_945877995.1 Bordetella parapertussis | reverse complement strand
GCCGCCGCGTCATCGTGCTCGGTGGCGGCAACACCGCGATGGACTGCTGCCGCACCTCGCGCCGCCTGGGCGGTGAAGACGTGAAGGTGATCGTGCGCTCCGGGTTCGAGGAGATGAAGGCGAGCCCGTGGGAGAAGGAGGATGCGCAGCACGAGGGCATCCCGATCCTCAACTACCTTGTGCCGAAGGCCTTCGAGCACCGCGACGGACGCCTGGTCGGCATGACCTTCGAATCGGTGCGTGCCGAGTACGATGCCCGTGGACGACGGCGCCTGGTGCCCACCGGCGAGCCGGACCGCCTGGTCGAGTGCGACGACGTGCTGGTGGCGGTCGGCCAGGAGAACGCCTTCCCGTGGATCGAGCGCGACTGCGGCATCGACTTCGACGAGCACGGCATGCCGGTGGTCGACAAGGTCACCTTCCGCTCCACGCACTCGAAGGTGTTCTTCGGTGGCGACGCGGCGTTCGGGCCGAAGAACATCATCTGGGCGGTCGCGCACGGCCATGATGCAGCGGTGTCGATCGACCGCCTGCTGGAGGGCGAGGCGCTCGAAGACCGGCCACCGCCGGGCGTGTCGATGATGTCGCAGAAGATGGGCATCCACGAGTGGAGCTACGACAACGCGGTGGCGCCGGAGGCCCGCTTCAAGGTGCCCTGGGCCGATGCGCAGAAGGCGCTGGCCAGCATCCGCATCGAGGTCGAACTGGGCTTCGACGCGGCGACTGCCTTCAAGGAGGCGCAGCGCTGCCTGAATTGCGACGTGCAGACCGTGTTTGCGCCGAAGGCCTGCATCGAATGCGATGCCTGCGTCGACATCTGCCCGATGGACTGCATCACCTTCACGGCCAACGGCGAGGAGGCTGACCTGCGCCAGCGGCTGACCGCGCCGGCGCTGAACCTCGCGCAGGCGCTTTACGTCGAGGAAGGGCTCAAGACCGGCCGGGCGATGGTGAAGGACGAGGACGTCTGCCTGCACTGCGGGCTGTGCGCCGAGCGTTGTCCGACCGGTGCATGGGACATGCAGAAGTTCCTCTACACCACGACACACGCGGGCCAGGGGTGCGGCGGGGGTGATGAATCAAGGCGGGAAGAACGGCGGGATTCCGCGCGGAGGGCTGCCTGATGGACACCATGGTGCCGAAGCTGGAGCAAACGAAGCAGAAGCCGCGCATCGAGGCGGTCAACGACCTGGTGGTCAAGTTCGCCAACGTGAACGGCTCCGGGTCCGCCTCGGCCAATGAGCTGTTCGCGCGCTCCATCCTGCGCATGGGCGTGCCGGTCTCGCCGCGCAACATCTTCCCGTCGAACATCCAGGGCCTGCCGACCTGGTACGAGGTGCGCGTGACCGAGGATGGCTGGCTTGGTCGCCGCGGCGGCGTCGACATGATGGTCGCGATGAACCCGCAGACCTGGGACCAGGACGTGAAGGAGATCGAGCCCGGCGGCTATCTGTTCTACGACTCGACCAAGCCGCTGCCGCCGGAGAAGTTCCGCGACGACGTGCACGTGATCGGCGTGCCGCTGACCGCGCTGGCCAATGCGCGCTGGAGCGTGCCGCGCGAGCGCCAGCTGCTGAAGAACATGGTCTGCCTGGGCGCGCTGGCCGCGCTGCTCGACATCGACCTGGCCGAATGCGAGAAACTGGTCGGCGAGCAGTACAAGGGCAAGGAGAAGCTGCTCGCGCCGAACATCGAGGCGCTGCGGCTGGGCCGTGACTGGGCGCGCGACAACCTGGCCTGCCCGCTGGGCATCCAGGTCGCCCGCGCCGACAACGTCGGCGACCGCATCTTCATCGACGGCAACTCGGCCGCGGCACTGGGTGCCGTGTACGGCGGCGCATCGGTCTGCGCCTGGTATCCGATCACGCCGTCTTCGTCGCTGGCAGAGGCTTTTCTCGCCTACTGCGGAAAGTACCGGGTCGACCCGCAGACCGGCAGGCATCGGTATGCCGTGGTGCAGGCCGAGGATGAACTGGCCTCGATCGGCATGGTGGTCGGGGCCGGCTGGAACGGTGCGCGAGCGTTCACCGCCACGTCGGGGCCTGGCATCTCGCTGATGACCGAGTTCATCGGGCTGGCGTACTTCGCGGAGATCCCGGCCACCATCGTGAACGTGCAGCGCGGTGGCCCGTCGACCGGCATGCCGACGCGCACGCAGCAGGCCGACGTGCTGGCCTGCGCCTATGCCTCGCATGGCGACACGAAGCATCCGCTGCTGTTCCCGATGGACCCGAACGAGTGCTTCGAGATGACCGCGCAGGCGCTCGATCTCGCCGACCGGCTGCAGACGCCAGTGTTCGTGATGACCGACCTGGACATCGGGATGAACCACCGGCTGACGGCGCCGTTCGCCTGGGATGATTCGCGCTGTTACGACCGCGGAAAGGTGATGACAAACGAGATGCTGGAGGCCGGACGCGATTTCGGCCGCTACCTGGACGTCGACGGTGACGGCATCCCGTTTCGCACCTATCCCGGCACCCACCCGACGAAAGGCGCGTTCTTCACCCGCGGCACCACGCGCGATTCGTATGCACGCTACTCGGAAGCCGGGCACGACTACCTGTACAACGTGCAGCGGCTGCTGCGCAAGTTCGACTCGGCGCGCGCCATCGTGCCGGCTCCGGTCGAGCGAAAGGCGGCGAAGGCCACCCGCATCGGTGCGATCTACTACGGCTCCACGACGCCTGCGATGGACGAGGCGATCGTCGCGCTGGAAGCGCAGGGCCTGCAGGTCGACCTGCTGCGCATCCGGGCCTTTCCGTTTGCCGATGCGGTCGGCGCGTTCATCGCTTCGCACGACCTGGTGTTCGTGGTCGAGCAGAACCGGGATGCACAGCTGCGTACGCTGCTGGTGAACGAACTCGACACCGCCCCGGCGAAGCTGATGCGGGTGCTGCACTACGACGGCACGCCGATCACGGCGCGCTTCATCACCGGTGCGATCGGCGACCACCTGCGCGCGATCGGTGGCCGGCCGGCACCTGCGGCACCGTCGAGCCCGGCTGCGTGCGCCTGAGGAGAAGACCATGACCTATCTCGCCAAACCGAAGATGCACCACCCCTCGCTCGAGCGCAACCGGGTCGGCTACCTGCGCCGCGACTACGAGGGCAAGATCTCCACGCTGTGTGCCGGCTGCGGCCACGATTCCATCTCGGCGGCGATCATCCAGGCCTGCTGGGAACTGGACATCGAGCCGCACCGGGTCGCAAAGCTCTCCGGCATCGGCTGCTCGTCGAAGACGCCCGACTATTTCCTGGGCAATTCGCACGGCTTCAACACGGTGCACGGGCGCATGCCTTCGGTGCTGACCGGTGCCAACCTCGCCAACGGCGACCTGCTGTACCTGGGCGTGTCCGGCGACGGCGATTCCGCGTCGATCGGACTGGGCCAGTTCGCGCACGTGATGCGGCGCGGGGTCAACATGACCTACATCGTCGAGAACAACGGCGTGTACGGCCTGACCAAGGGCCAGTTCTCGGCCACCGCCGACCAGGGATCGAAGTCCAAGCGTGGCGTCGCCAATACCGATTCGCCGATCGACATGGCGAGCCTCGCACTGCAGCTGGGGGCGACCTTCGTCGCGCGCAGCTTCTCCGGCGACAAGGCGCAGCTGGTGCCGCTGATCAAGGCGGCGATGGCGCACCAGGGGGCGGCCTTCATCGACGTGGTGAGCCCGTGCGTCGCGTTCAACAACCACGCCGGCAGCACGCGCAGCTACGACTTCGTGCGCGAGCACAACGAGGCGGTCAACCGGCTCGATTTCTGGCCCTCGCGCGAGGCGATGACCGCCGACTACCCGCCGGGCGAGGCTATCGACATCACCCAGCATGATGGCTCGGTGATGCGGCTGCGCAAGCTCTCGGCCGACTACGATCCGACCGACCGGGTGCAGGCGATGAACCTCATCCAGATGCGCTCGGCGCAGGGCGAGGTGGTGACCGGCCTGCTCTACGTCGACCCGGATCCGGAGGACCTGCACCGGCACCTGAACACGGTTGAGGCGCCTCTGTTCACGCTGGGCGCAGCAGAACTGTCGCCGGGGGCCTCGACGCTGGCGTCGATCAACGCCGCCCTGCGCTAGCTCCGGGCTTCGCGGGGCCGGGACTACCGGCACCGCGGTCGCCGGGTCAGCGGGTCAGCTCGTCAGGCCGTCAGGCCGTCTTGCGCCGGTCGGCGAACACCTTGCGGAACTTGGCGACCTTGGGCGCCACCACGTACTGGCAATAGGGTTCGTGCCCATGCTGCACGAAGTACTCCTGGTGGTAGTCCTCGGCGATCCAGAACCGCGCGGCCGGCGTGACCTCGGTGACGATCGGCGCCGTGAACGCCTGCTTTGCCGCGAGTTCGGCGATGAAGGCTTCGGCTTCGCGCTGCTGGTCGTCGCCGTGGCAGAAGATCGCCGAGCGGTATTGCGGGCCCACGTCGTTGCCCTGCCGGTCTTTCGTCGTCGGGTCGTGGATGGTGAAGAACACTGCCAGGATGTCGCGGAAGGTCACCCTGGCCGGATCGAAGGTGATCCGGATCACTTCCGCATGACCGGTCTTCGCGCCGCAGATCTGGGCGTAGGTGGGCTGATCGACATGGCCGCCCATGTAACCGGACTCGACCGATTCCACGCCTGCGAGGTCGTCGAAGACGGCCTCCAGGCACCAGAAGCAGCCGCCTCCGAGGGTCGTCACCTGCAGTTCGGGGCTGGTCATGGGAATCTCGCTCGATCTGGAAGAAGCATTGGAAGGGTCAGCCTGCGGCCGCGGGCGCTGCGCCAGTGCCGAACCAGGAGCGTACGCAGGCCTGCGCCAGAGCCTGCGTCGCATCGACTACCGGCAGCAGCCCGGGCCGCTGCATCGCTGCATGCGCGAGTGGCAGTTCGGTACAGCCCAGCAACACCGCGTCGATGATCTCACCATCGCGCCCTTCGCGGGCTGCGCGTGCAGACGACGAAGCGAGCGTGTCGAGCGCGTTGGCGAGCAGTTCCCCGGCGACATCCAGGCGGCATGCTTTCACCGCTTCGATCGATGGATCCACGTAGCGGCGCTGGATGGCCTCGTCGTGCGGCAGCACACGATGGCCGAACGTGGCCAGCCTGTGCGGATAGAAGCCGGCGGCATGGGTGCCGCGGGTTGCGAGCAGCGCGATCCGCCGGGCACCGCCGCCGGTGATCGACGCCGACGCACCCGGCGGCAGCGAAAGCGCCTGCGCCGCAGCGTCTGCGATGTGCAGGATCGGAAGGCCGCCGCCAGCGACCAGGTCGTCGTACCAGAAGTGCGCCGTGTTGCAGGCGATGGCGACCCGGTCGACGCCGCAGCCGGCAAGGCTGCGCAGTGCCTCGACCAGCATCGGCACCGGTGACGGCCCGCGTCCTTCGATCGCCGCCAGGCGGTCGGGTATCTGCGGCACCGACCACAGGAGCACGGGGATATGGTCGGCATCGCTGGCCGCTGGCGTCGCCCGGATCAGTTTCGCGACGAAGTCGGCGCCGGCGAGCGGACCCATGCCGCCGAGCACGCCAAGCATGCGCCGCACAGGCCGGCGCGGGTCGTGATCGATCGTGCCTCGAGGAGTCTCCATACGCCGCAGGATACCGAATCGGTGGCGCCCGGCGCGCGCCGGACGCCACGTCGGCGCCTGTCGTGCTCGGTTATCATCGTTGGCTTCCGAATCCACTGTATTGCGACCGCCACGATGTCTTCGAAACCGACCGCCAGCGAACATCTCGTCCAGAACTGGGTCGTGTCGAAACCGCTGGCGCGCTCCCGGGGGGGGATCGTCGCATCGCAGAACCGGATCGCCGCCCGGGTCGGCGCGCGCGTGCTTGCCGACGGCGGTAATGCCGTCGATGCCGCGGTGGCAACCGGCTTCTCGTTGGCCGCCTGCGAGCCGTGGAACAGCGGGCTGGGCGGCGTCGGCTTCATGATGGTCTACATCGCGGCCGAAGACCGTGTGTACGTGGTCGACTTCGGGCCGAAGTCGCCCGGGCGCGTCGACCTCGCCGACTACCCGCTCACCGGAGGCACCACTACCGACCTGTTCACCTGGCCGGCGGTCAAGGACGATCGCAACGTGCACGGTCCCTGGTCGTTCGCGGTGCCTGGCCATGTCGATGGCCTCGGTCTTGCGCTCGAAAAGTTCGGCACCCGTAGTTTCGGCGCGATGATGGCGCCGGCGATCGAACTCGCCGAGCAGGGAATCGCCGTCGACTGGTACCTCACGCTGAAGATCGCCACGGCCGCGCGCGACCTGCAGCGCTATGCGTCCACGAAGGCGATCTGGATGCCCGACGGGTTGCCGCCGGTCACCGCGCCCGGCGCGGAACTCGCACGCCTGAAGCTGGCCGGTCTCGCCGATACGATGCGCACGCTGGCGAAGAACGGCCGGCGCGATTTCTACGAAGGCGAGGTGGCCCGTTCGATCGCCGAAGACACCCGCAGGCTCGGCGGCATCCTCGATGCCGACGACCTCGCCGGCTTCCATGCCCGGTTCCTCGAGCCGCTCGAGATCGACTACCGTGGTGCGCGCCTGGCGCTCGCGCCCGGGCTTACCGCCGGCCCGTCGATGGCGCGCGTGCTGCAGCAACTGCTCGACCAGAAATTCGTCAAGGGTCCGCCGACGGCCGACAGCTTCGTTGCCTATGCGCAGGCGCTGCGCGAGGCCTACAGCGACCGTCTCGCGACGATGGGCGAGGCGACGGTCGATATCGTCGAACAGGCCGACCTCCGGTCGCCGTCGTGCACGACCCACCTGAACGTGATCGACCGCGACGGCAACATGGTCGCGCTGACGCAGACCCTGCTGTCGGTGTTCGGCAGCCGGGTGGTGCTGCCCGGTACCGGCATCCTGATGAACAACGGCATCAACTGGTTCGACCCGCGGCCGGGCCTGCCCAATTCGCTGGCCCCGAACAAACGGGCGCTGACCAACATGTGCCCGGTGATCGCCCGCAAGAATGGCAAGCCGTGGTTCGCGGTCGGGGCGTCGGGCGGACGCAAGATCATGCCTGCGGTGATGCAGCTCACCTCGCTGATGATCGACCACGGGCTCGATCTCGAGAAGGCGTTCCACCAGCCGCGCATCGACGCCAGCGGCAACGACCATGTCGGGGTCGATCCGCGGCTGCCGGCCGGCGTGCGCAAGGCGCTGGAGGCGAAGTTCCCGGTGAAGGCGACCGAACTGGTGGTCTATCCAACCAACTTCGCCTGCCCGAGCGCGGTGCTGAAAGATCCAGTCACCGGCAACTGTTTCGGCGCGACCGACGTGCTGTCGCCATGGTCGGGCGCGGTGAGCGAAGAAGAAGCCTAGGCCTTCGCGAGGCCGGCCTGGCCGGCGGTGCGCTCCGGCGCCGCATCGAGCAGCGCCGCTCGCAGCGCGGCAAGCGCTGCCAGCGGCCGGCTGCGCGCCCGGTAGATCAGGAACACCGGGCTCGCCGGCAGCGGTGGCTCCACCTCGACGATGCGGATGCGCCCGGCGCGGCGCATCGCCTCGGCTGCGGTCGCCGGTGCAAGCGTGAGCAGCGAGCCTTCAGCGGCAAGTTCGATGTTCGAGGCATAGACCGCCGACTCGACCCTGGGCAGCGGCGGCAGCAATCCGGCCGTGGTGAACGCGCTGTCGATCAGTTCGCGCGCGAAGCTGCCGCGTGCCGGCAGCGCCCAGTCGCGTGCCTGCAGGCTGGCCAGCGGTACCGGCGGGCGCGCACCATCCGCACCGGCACGGCGCCGGCCGCTGGCTGCCGCCCGTTCGACGATCACCGTACGTTCATCGAACAGGCGCTCGAACACCAGGTCGTCGATGCGCGAAGCCTCGGGGCCACCAGGCTGCTGGACTTCGCGCCCGATCGCCGCGTCGAGCAGGCCGCCGGCGACCGATGCGAGCAACTGCGCGGCCGGGGCCTCCTGCACGCTGATTCGCAGGGCCGGATCATCGCAGAGCACCCGCGCCAGCACCCTGGGCAGCAGGGCCTGCATCGCCCGCGGGATGGTGCCCAGGCGCAGCAGTGGCTGTCCGCCCTCGCGGGCACTGCCGTCGATGGCATCGATCTCGGCCATTGCGATCGAAAGCCGCTCGATGAACATCCGGCCGAACACGGTCGGCACCGCGCCGCGCCGGTCGCGCGAGAACAGCGGATGGCCGATCGCGGTTTCGGCCGCGCGCAGCAGCATCGACGCGGCGGGCTGGCTGATGCCAAGCGCGCGGGCCGCGCGATGCACCGACCCCAGCCGTGCGATCGTCTCGACTAGCCGGAGTTGCCGCAGGGAGAGCTGGCTGGTGGCTGCGGAGGGCGGATACGCAGCAGGCATGGCAGTCGGGACGAGACCGGGGACCGGGAAGGGAGGGCGGGCAGGCATGCTGGATCGGAAAATGTGGACTGGAAAACAAGGACCGAAAAAAGGATAAGACCAACGGATAAAAAGATCGGAAAAAGTGATTGTTTACCTTATCTATCGCTTCGGCTAGCCTCGTGCCTCCCAGACCAGACCCATGGCTGAAGATCGTTCCATGACTGCCGCCCTGATAGCGGTGGCCTGAGTTGCCCGCCCGCGCAGCAAGCGACGCGAGTCAGGCAACGCGCAACACGCAACACGCAACACGCAACACGTAATTCGTAATTCGTAATTCGTAATTCGTAATTCGTAATTCGTAATTCGTAATTCGTAATTCGTAATACGCAGCAGCCACGAGCGCAGCGCAGCGCATCACCGCAGGGCGAACCCGGCATCCGACCGCGGTGCCCCGGCTCGTGAACCAGGAGGACGATCCGATGTACACCGACGCTTCGAAGGCTGCCAGCGCCGCAGGCAACGCCCGCGATTTCCGCATCGAACGCATCGAGGCCTTCGGGGTCGCGGTGCCGCTGGTGGGCGAGGGTTTCAAGAACGCCTACACCACGAAGAAGGTCCAGAAGAGCGTGATCGTCCGGATGACCTCGGCCACGGGCGCGATCGGCCTGGGCAACATCGATCCGTCGCCGGGCTATTCGGAAGAGACGGTCGAGGATTCGCTGGCGGTGATCCGCAACGTGCTGGCGCCGGCGGCGATCGGCACGGATGCGTCCAACGTTCATGTACTGCTCGACCGGATGGATGCCGTCCAGCCAGCCTTCCTCGATGCCAAGGCAGCGATCGAGATGGCGTGCACCGACCTGGTCGCGCGCGCCTGCGGCCTGCCGGTGTACACGTGGCTCGGCGGCGCGGTGCGCGACCGGGTGTCGTTCAATGCGTGGATCGGCATCCTGTCGCCGGACGAGGCGGCCGCCGAGGCTAAGCGCTGGTACGACCGCGGCTTCCGCTCGGCGAAGATCAAGGTCGGTGGTGGCATCGAAGCCGATCGCGACCGCGTGCTTGCGGTGCGCGCGGCCGTCGGTGACGGCATGCAGCTGCGCATCGATGCCAATGCCGGCTATTCGGCTGATGAATCGATCCGCCTCGCGCACATGGTCGCCGGCGCCAACCTGCAACTGTTCGAGCAGCCGGCACCGGCCGATGACCTGGCCGGCATGGCCCGCGTGCGGCGCGAAGGTGGCGGGGTGCCGGTGATGGCCGACGAGTCGGTGCTCGACCATGCCAGCCTGCTGGCGATCATCCGTGCCGATGCCGTCGACCTGGTGAAGCTCAAGGTGATGAAGCAGGGCGGCTTCCTGCGCGCGCGCAGGATGCTCGAGACCGCGGCTGCGGCCGGGCTGCGCGTGGTGATCGGCCATGGCTTCGGCCTGGGCGTGAATACGGTGGCCGAGATCATGCTGGCGGCCACCAGCGCTGCGGTGATCGATGGCCTGGAATGCGTCGGCCCGCTGAAGACCGCCGACGACATCGTCACCCGCAAGCTCGACCTGACCGGCGGGTCGATCCCGCTGCCCGGCGGCCCCGGCCTCGGCGTCGAACTCGACGCCGACAAGCTGGCTGCCTACCGGTTCGATTGACCGCGTCGACCAGTGACTGACAGGACCCTGCACCCATGA
>CAMDXD010000128.1 GCA_945877995.1 Bordetella parapertussis | reverse complement strand
CGGCATCGGCGGCGAAGCGGCCGCCGACCATCGCGTAGTAGATGCCTTCGCCTGATGCCGGAGCCACCACGCCGGCGGCGTCGCCGGCGAGCACCACGTCTCGCCGGTTGTCCCAGCGCTTCATCGGCTTCATCGGGATCGGCGCGCCTTCGCGGCGCACGACCACTGCGCCACCGAGGCCCGCCGCGTCGCGCAGCGCGCTGGTCGCGTTGCGCAGCGAGAAGCCGCGCAGGGCGGTGCCGGTGCCGATGCTGGTGGTTTCGCCGTGCGGGAACACCCAGCCGTAGAAGTCCGGGGACAGCTTGCCCTGGTAGTAGACGTCGCAGCGCGCGGGATCGAACTTCGGCGCGTTCGCCGCATCTGCCCCGACCGGCGAACGGACGATTTCGTGGTACGCATAGACGTACGGCGCCGGTGTCACGTCCGGCAGGGCGGTGCGCGCGACCACCGACTGTGCGCCGTCGGCGCCGATGACGGCGCGTGCGCGCACTGCATGGGTCGGCGCGGCGCTGTCATCGCCCTTGGTACGGAAGTGCACGACCGCGCCGCCATCGGTGCCACGGTCGATGCGGTCGAACGTGCCGGTCACGCGCTCTGCACCGCAGGCGCGGGCGCGCTCGCGCAGCCATTCATCGAAGACATCCCGGTCGATCATGCCGACGAAACCATCCTCGATCGGCATGTCGACTTCCTGGTTGCTCGGCGACACCATGCGCGCCGAGGTGACATGGGCGACCAGCAGCGCGTCGGGGATCTCGAATTCGCGGATCAGCGCCGGGGGGATCGCGCCGCCGCACGGCTTGATGCGACCGGCGCGGTCGATCAGCAGCACCGAACGACCCTTGCGAGCGAGGTCGGCCGCCGCGGTGGCGCCCGACGGCCCGCCACCGACCACGACCACATCGTATTCCGCCTGCTGCGGTGCCACTGCCCAGGCCGTTGCAGACGCGACGCGCGCTGCCCTGGATGCCGTCTCATGCGAGCCAATCATCTTGAAACTCCCCTCGGGATCTTCAGTCGATCACTGTTGAAAAAAGGAAGGGGACCGACGGTTCAACGACCGTTCAGCCCCGGTGCGAGTCCACCATCCAGACCACTCTCGAACCCATTGCCGGCCGCCGCGTTGTCGCGCCGGTCGCTGTCTTGCGCCGCTGCGGCGGCACTGGCGGCCATGCCGATACGTGCAGCCAGAACGGCCGCGGCGATGAACAGCACCGCTTCGATCGCGAACACCGTCGTGTAGCCGGTCACCACCGAGCCGGACATTGCCCGGCTCAGGTCGCTCAGCACCGCGCCGACGAAGCCGCCGGCACCGAAGGCGATCGCCTGCGAAGCGCCCCACAGCCCCATCCGGATGCCTTCGCGCGACGGCGGGCCATCGCTGGCCAGCGCCATCATGGAGCCGATTGCCGCCACCGCGAACGCCCCGTTGCTGGCCCCGAGGAAGAACACTGTCGGCTTCAGCGGCCAGTCGCCGCCGACATGGCCACCGACCACCAGCAGTGCGAGCGCGAGCGCCGAACTGATGCAGCCGCCGACCGTCCAGGCCGCGAGCGATCCGAAGCGCCGGCCGCGCTTGCCCAGCGTAGTGGCGACCGCCACCATCAGCATGCCGAGCAGCACGCCGCCGTTCTGGATGCCGGCGAGCTTCGTCGATTCGCCCGGCGTGTAGCCGAACACCATGCCGGCGAACGGCTCGAGGATCAGGTCCTGCGCGCTGTAGGCCAGCATCGAGATGAACACGAAGATCGTGAAGCGGCGTGCCTTCTGGTCGGCCCAGACCTCGGCGAGGGCGGCCTTGAATGCCTGTGCCGCACCCGCTTTCGATGTGCTGCCGGCATCGGCATCGGCCGTCGCCAGCGTTGCCGCGGGCCGGCGTTCGATACCGCGCACCGCGACCAGCGTGAGCAGGAAGGCGATGGCCGACACGCAGCTGGTGATGACGACCAGGCGCATCGGCGTGAACGGATCGAGGAAGTGTCCGACGGTGGCGGCGGTGATGATGAAGCCGAAGATCATCATCATCCAGACGATGGTCGCCGCGGCACCGCGCCGGTCGGGTGCCACCTGCTTGGCGAGCAGGGTGAGCAGGGAGGTGCCCGCGGCGCCCACGCCGACGCCGATCACGAGGAAGGACGCCACCGCGAGCGCGATGCCGAAGCCGAGGTGGTCGCCCATCAGCGCGGTGGCGATCGAAGCGCCGATGCCGCCGATCGCGAGCAGCGCCATGCCGCCGATGATCCACGGCGTGCGCCGGCCGCCGACGTCCGAACCATAGCCCAGCCTCGGGCGCAGCATCTGCACCGCGTAGTGCAACGCGACCAGCGCGCCCGGCAGCATCGCCGGCAGCGCCAGCTCGACGACCATCACCCGGTTCATCGTCGACGTGGTGAGCACGACGATCGCACCCAATGCGGTCTGTACCAGCCCGAGCCGGGCGATTCCCAGCCAGCCGAGTCCGTTGCCTGCGTTCGCGTTCATGCGGAATCGGGGAGCCCGTGGCGCAGCGCGAAGGCGCTGACCAGCATGCCCAGGACATAGAGGCTGACCCCGGTCGCGTTGTACCAGGGTGCCAGTTTGCGGGGATCTTTCAGCAGGTGGACCATCAGCAGGAGTTGCACCGCCAGGAAGACCCACACGATCACGGCGTGGTAGAACTCGCCCCAGCCGTACAACAGCAGCGCGACGACGATGAACTGCGGCAGCGCCATCACGACGCAGGCGAGGCGCGCTGCGCGTTCCGGCCCCAGACGCACCGGTAGCGAGCCGAGCTTCATCTGGCGGTCGCCCTCGACAGACTTGAAGTCGTTCAGGGTCATGATGCCGTGCGCGCCGAAGCTGTAGAGCGCGGCCAGCACGAAGATCCGCAGGTCGGGCGTGGCGCCGGCCAGCATCACGGCAGCCCCGGTGATCCACGGCAGGCCTTCGTAGCTCAATGCAACCGCACTGTTACCCCACCAGCCATTCTGCTTCAGCCGGAACGGCGGCGCGCTGTACATCCATGCCAGCACCAGCCCGACCGAGGCGGCTGCGAGCACCAGCGGGCCGAGCCACCAGGCGAGCAGGAGCGACAGCAGGGTCCAGACGATCGCGATGTACAGGCCCCACTGCCCGGGGATGCGGCCGGACGGAATCGGGCGGTTCGGCTCGTTTATTGCATCGACATGGCGATCGAACCAGTCGTTCACCGCCTGGCTCGTCGCGCAGACCAGCGGACCGGCCAGGAGGATACCGGCGACGACCGTGAGCCATTGGCCGGATGCGGGCATTCCCGAGGACACTGCGCCACAGCCGAACGCCCACATCGGCGGGAACCAGGTGATCGGCTTGAGCAGTTCCAGGACCGCTCTGGGCGCAGGCGCATTCATTGCCACCACACTACAAGTGGCAGCTCAAGTAGTCAACTTTTATTTACAGTCTAACTGTAAACCTGACTGACAATCACAGAAAGTGTCGGAATTCCGACATTCCTGAAACTCAGGCATCCGGTGCCAGGTCGCCCATTCCGTAGCGCCGGAGCTTCACATAGAGGCTCTGCCGGCTCAGTCCCAGCATTTCGGCGGCCGACGCCCGATTGTCGCCGGTGAGCTCGAGTGCAGCTTCAATGCACAGGCGCTCGATCACGTCCGCAGTCTCGCGCACCAGTTCCTTCAACGAGACCCGACCGACGAGTTCAGTCAGTTGCTCGACCGAGCGCGGCAGCGCATGGTTGCTGCGGTTCTCTGCCACCGGACGGCGCATGATGTTCCGCACCGTGAACCCGAGGCAGGGCGGCTCCGTGTTCGGCGCGGACACCGCCGAGATCTCGATTTCCGTGTTCGTACCGTACTCGCCACGCAGCGTAGTGGCGAACATGCGCACCGCACCGTGCTGCTTCAGGTTGGCGAGCAGCACGTTGAGGTCGACGCCGGGTCGCCCCAGCCATCGGTCGATCGATTCGCCGCGCGCCTGTTCTTCGGTGGCGAGTTGCACCACGTCGAGGAAGGCGCGGTTCACGGTGAGGATACGCCCTTCGATGTCGGTGACCACGAAACCGTCGGGAAGGGTCTCGACGATGTCTGACAGCCGGGTTTGTGCGCGCGGCATCGGACCACCCGCCGCTCCGGTGGTTATGGGGGACAGACGGACCAGGAACAGTGACGCGTTGTCCTGGCGGAACATCGACGTGCTGACCATGAACTCGCGCCGGCCTTCCAGCAGCCGCACGCGAACTTCGTCTGCACTGCCCGCCGAGCGTACGGCCGCGAGGAGCGACTGCAGGGCCTGCGTACTGGGTGCATCGAAACCTTCGGGGAACGGGCGGCCGACCAGCCGGCGCGCGGTCTCTTCGAGCAGTTGCGCCGCAGCCGGATTCGCCTCGATTACCCGCTGAGTGCCGGCGTCGACGATCAGGACGGCCTCGGCAGCCATCTGGAACAGCAGCCGGTAGCGGGTCTCGGCATGGCGCAGGCGCAGGTAATCGCGTTCCATCGACTGTTGGACGTCGAGCAGTTTCTGCTGCAGCGTGGAGATCGAACGCAGGTTGCGGCCGACCGCGATCACCCGGCCCTTGGTTCCGACCTGCACGGCCGAGTAGAGCATCGGCATGTCGTCGCCGCGGCTCGACGCCTGGTTCACGTGGCGCCACCGGGCCGGCGCCTTGCTGCCCGCGTCGCGCAGCATCTCTTCGACCTTGCGTCGGCTTTCGGTTGTCACCGTGTCGACCCACGGCTGGCCTATCCAGTCGGCATAGCCTTCAGCCGCGAGTTCGTCGCTGCCCACGGCCAGGTCGCGGATCACGCCGCTGGCGTCGATCACCAGCGCGACATCGGTTGCGACCGCAATGAGCGCTGCCGCCGCCTCGGCGTCGAGTTCGCCCAAGGAACGTTTCGGAGACCGGAACTGCCGTGCTGCCTCTACTGTCAAGTTCAAGACTCCCTGGAACTGCTGCCCTGCTGCGCTATCCGCAGCGGGCAAGCAACCCGATCATGCTGTGCGCCTGAAGCACTGCCTGACGTCCGTCATTGGCGGTGGTATCGGCGCCCACGCGTGCAACCCAGTCGGGATGCTCGATGAACAAAGGGCCGCCGACCATCACGCCGACGCCCCGGTTGCGCGATGCCTTGCGGATCGCGTGAATCGTGGTCGCGAGTACGTCGAGATGACGTTCCCCCGACAATGAGAGTCCGACGACGTCGAACCAGCGGCCGCGCACGTTGTCGACCGGATCCGTCCCTGCCTCTGTGGAGTCGTCGTGTACCTGCCAACCGGCGCGGCGGAAGAACTCCGCCACCATGTTGAGACCGAAGCTGTGCTGTTCGCCAGGCGTCTGACGCAGCAGCACGCGATGCGGCGGCTCTGCCACACGGGGCGGGATCGCATTTGCCATGCCCACCTCGTGCATGACTTCCTGCAGCCGCCAGAGACCCATCGTCACGTCGGTAAACGAACAGAGATCGGCGTCCCACATCTCGCCGATACGGCGAGCCGCCGGGCTCAGGAGGTCGAGGTAGATCGACTCCAGCGAAACGCCGTCATAAACAAGAGATCGTACCAGAAGAAGCGCCGCTGCCGTGTCCTGCGTCATCACGGCTTGGACCAGCGCGTCGACCCGCTCGGACCCTATCGGGCGCGTGGACGCACCGGACGCGGAGGCGAACTCCTGGCCGCGGGCGGCGTGGGCGAGCATCAGGCGGGGAATGATTTCCCCTTCGATGGTACGCACCAGCCCTGCGATGCGTCGTTCGGCAGCGTCGGTCGATCCCGACCCATGGCGGGACAGGACGACGGACGCCTCCCCCGCATGGACCTGCTCCCGCACCTGCCCACCATCGTAGTCCAGATCATTGTCTTCACTTCGAGCGCTTGTCATCGACCCCTCCGTCTCTCGCACCCGCGCAGACCGGTCAAGGCCGCGCGACGGTATTTACCCATTCCCACCATGGGAATCCCACTTCCGACGATGTTTCAGCGTCGATACCAACAGTGTCCAGTTCACGAGACGCTGCCTGTTCGGGCTGATTTTTTTGTCGAACGAACGGGTTACTTTCCGACGTTCGGGCCGGACGACTGCTGTATCCGGAGCCCACACAATACGCTAGTGACGCGAGAGATCAAATGAGAACAAATCGGCCTTACACTTGTCAAGCACTTTAGACGTAACAAAAAGTTGACATCTCTTTCCGACGCGTCTAGATTGTTGTCAAACAGCGCCCGGACACGGGCATTCAGGGGCGGAGAAATCAGATGCGGCAAGCAGGGGACGGGGAACGAGTCTAAGCATGAGCGAACGCGTCCACACGACTGCTGGTCTGTACACCGCCGAGGAGCGCCGCCGCCGCGACGCGTCTCCGTGGACACTCGTGCAGGGCGTGCTCGCCCCGGTCCAGTTCCTGGTCTTCCTGGTCAGCCTTGGCCTGGTGCTGCGCTACCTGGCCACTGGCGAGGGTTACGAGATCGCCGTGGTCTCGATCGTCGTGAAGACCCTGACCCTCTACGCGATCATGGTCACCGGCGCGATCTGGGAAAAGGTCGTGTTCGGCATGTACCTGTTTGCCCGTCCGTTCTTCTGGGAAGACGTGTTCAGCATGGCCGTGCTGGCCCTGCACACGGCCTACCTGGTCGCGCTGGCGACCGGCGCACTCGGCCCGCGCGATCTGATGCTGCTGGCGCTCGCTGCCTACGTGACCTATGTAATCAATGCTGGCCAGTTTGTCCTGAAGTTGCGTGCCGCACGCCTGCAGGCTGCGAAAGAAGACAGGCGATCACTCTCTCTGCACGGCTCGATGACTGCGGCAGGAGGCCTGGCGAAATGACCGACCTCAGCGAACTCCCGCTCGCACAGGCCGGCAGCGCTGTCGCCACGCCGGCACGCCGGACCATCCCGGTGCTGCGCGAGCGCGGCCAGCGCGAGGTCTTCTGCGGGCTCACCGGCATCGTCTGGCTGCACCGGAAGATGCAGGACGCCTTCTTCCTGGTGGTCGGGTCGCGCACCTGCGCGCACCTGATCCAGTCTGCCGCCGGCGTGATGATCTTCGCCGAGCCGCGCTTCGGCACTGCGATCCTGAGTGATCGCGACCTGGCCGGCCTGGCCGACGCCAACGACGAACTCGACCGCATCTGCGTCGAACTGATGGCGCGCCGCCCCGACATCGGCACGCTTTTTCTGGTCGGCTCCTGCCCGTCCGAGGTGATCAAGCTCGACCTGGCGAAGGCCGCCGAGCGCCTGAACGCGCAGCTGTTCCCCAAGGTGCGCGTGCTGAACTACTCTGGCTCCGGCATCGAGACCACCTTTACCCAGGGTGAAGACGCTGCCCTGCGCGCGATGGTTCCGGTATTGCCGAAGGACGACGCGCCGCAGCTGATGGTCGTCGGGTGCGTCGCCGACGTGGTCGAAGACCAGTTCCAGCGGGTGTTCGACCAGCTGGGCATCGGCCCGGTCGCCTTCTTCCCGGCCCGCCGCGCCGCGGATCTGCCGTCGGTGGGTGCCGGCACGCGGCTCCTGCTGGCGCAGCCGTTCAACGGCGAGACCGTGCGTGCGCTGATTGCGCGCGGTGCCGAGCTGATCCAGGCGCCGTATCCGCTGGGTGCCGAGGGCACCACCGCCTGGCTCGCCGCGGCAGCCGCTGCCTGGGGCGTCGAGAAGGACCGATTCGACGAGGTCACCCGGCCGCTGATCGAACGTTCCAACCGCGCGCTCGAACGCTATCGTCCGCGCCTCGCCGGGAAATCGGTGTTCCTGATGCCCGATTCCCAGCTCGAGATTCCGATCGCACGCTTCCTGTCGCGCGAGATGGGCATGAAGCTGATCGAGGTCGGCACGCCCTACCTCGACCGGCAGATGGTCGCCGCCGAGCTCGACCTGCTGCCCGAGGACGTCGTGCTGTCCGAAGGCCAGCACCTCGACCTGCAGCTCGAGCGGGTCCGTGCCGCACGCCCGGACATCACCGTCTGCGGCCTGGGCCTCGCCAACCCGCTCGAGGCCGAAGGCCTGAGCACGAAATGGTCTATCGAACTGGTGTTCACCCCGATCCACGGCTATGACCAGGCCGCGGACCTCGCCGAAGTTTTCGTGCGCCCGCTCGAGCGGCGCAGCCGACTGACTGTTTGAGCCCGCGATGCAACTGACCCTTTGGACCTATGAAGGCCCCCCGCATGTCGGCGCGATGCGCGTCGCCACCTCGATGCGCGACGTGCACTACGTGTTGCATGCGCCGCAGGGCGACACCTACGCCGACCTGCTGTTCACGATGATCGAGCGCCAGGACAAGCGCCCGCCGGTGAGCTACACCACGTTCCAGGCGCGCGACCTCGGCGGCAGCACCGCCGACATGGTGAAGACTGCGGTGGCCGAGGCGTTCGAGCGCTACAAGCCGAAGGCGATGCTGGTCGGCGAGTCGTGCACCGCCGAACTGCTGCAGGACCAGGCCGGTCATCTCGGCCAGACGCTCGGGCTGCCGGTGCCGGTGGTACCGCTCGAGCTGCCCGCGTACTCGAAGAAGGAACACTGGGGCGCGGCCGAGACCTTCTACCAGCTCGCACGCACGCTGCTGGCCGACCGCATCCCGGCCCCGGGCACGGTGCGCGAAGCCCGTGCCGAAGGCGTGCGGCCGAAGGCCAACCTGCTCGGTCCGACGGTGCTCGGCTTCCGCTGCCGCGACGACGTGGTCGAGATCACCCGGCTGCTTGGTGAACTTGGCATCGACATCAACGTGGTCGCGCCGCTCGGCGCATCCCCGGATGACCTGAAGCGCCTGCCCGACGCCGACTTCAACGTCTGCCTGTATCCGGAAGTGTCGCGCACGCTGTCGTCCTGGCTGCAGCGCACCTTCGGCATGGCGTACACGAAGACGACGCCGATGGGCATCAACGGCACGCGTGCCTTCGTCGCCGAAGTGGCGGCGCTGGCAGGCGTCAGCGCCGACCCGGTGCTGTCGCGCGAACACCCAGGCGTGGCTTCGCTCGCCGGGTCGCAGTCGCGCATGGCCTGGTATGCCCGCTCGGTCGACTCGACCTACCTGACCGGCAAGCGGGTGTTCGTCTTCGGCGATGCGACCCACGTAGTGGCGGCAGCGCGCATCGCGTCGGAAGAGATGGGCTTCACCGTGGTCGGCCTGGGCACCTTCTGTCGCGAGTTCGCGCGCGAAGTGCGCGAGGCGGCAAAGCTGTACGGCGTCGAGGCGCTGATCACCGATGATTACCTGGAAGTCGAGAAGGCAATCGGCGAGTGCGCGCCTGAACTGGTGCTCGGCACGCAGATGGAGCGCCACATCGCCAAGCGGCTGGGCATCGCCTGCTCGGTGATCTCGGTGCCCATCCATGTCCAGGACGTGCCGGCCCGCTACAGCCCGGTGTTCGGCTTCGAAGGCGCCAACGTGCTGTTCGACAGCTGGGTCCATCCGCTGGTGATGGGCCTCGAAGAGCACCTGCTGCAGATGTTCCGCGACGACTTCGAGTTCAACGACGGCGCGAAGCCGTCGCACCTGCCTGCGGTGTCGCGGCCGGCTGGCTCGGCCGCGGCGCCGATGGTCGAACCGGCCGCGGCAGCACACGCTGCAGCCGCGGCACCGGCCATGGCGGACACAGACGTCGTGGCCGAGGTACCCGCTGGCCAGGACGTTGCAGTCACTGAAGCAGAAGCCGACCCGATCTGGACCGGCGCCGGTGAAATCGAATTGAAGAAGATCCCGTTCTTCGTGCGCGGCAAGGCACGCCGGAACACCGAGCGGTTCGCGCGCGAGCGTGGCTTGTCACAGATCACGGTAGAGACGCTCTATGAAGCTAAAGCCCACTTTGGTCGCTGAAGGGCGCGCTTCGCGCTCTTCGCTGATCGCCGAAGGTCGCGCAGCCGCGCTGCCTGGCAACGAGCAACGCACCAGCGCAGCCGTGCCGGTGCGTGTCGTGATCGTCACGCTCGACAGCCACCTTGCCAGCGTGACCGAGCGCGCGCAGCACCTGCTGCGCCGCGAACTGCCCGGGCTGGCGCTGTCGCTGCACGCGGCATCCGAATGGGGCGACGACCCGCAGGCGCTCGAGCGCTGCAATGCCGA
>CAMDXD010000127.1 GCA_945877995.1 Bordetella parapertussis | reverse complement strand
GCCATGCGCAGGGGAGCGCGCATCGGTGCAGGCCCCTGGATACTCGTGGCCGGTCTCTCGGCCTGCACCGGTGCCGCGCTTGCGCAGACGGCGACTTACCCGGTCAAGCCGCTGCGCATCGTCGTGCCGTTCGCCGCTGGCGGGCCGGTCGATGCGGTCGGACGCACGCTCGGCCAGCGCCTGTCCGAAGGACTCGGCCAGCCGGTGCTGATCGACAACCGCGGCGGGGCTGGCGGCTCGATCGGCATGGAAGTGATGGTGCGCGCGGTGCCCGATGGTTACGCGCTCGGCGTGGGCAGCCTCGGCAGCCTCGCATTGTCGCCGGCGATCGACCCGAAGCTGCGCTACGACCCGCTGAAGGACGTGACGCCGATCGCATCCGTGGCGGTCACCCATTACGTGCTGGTGGTGCATCCGTCGGTACCGGCGAAGAGCGTGCAGGACCTGATCCGCATCGCGCGCGAGCGCCGCGGCAAGCTGAACTACGGCTCGTCCGGCGTAGGCTCGATCTCGCACCTGATCGCCGAGGCGGTGCAGAGCACCACGCCCGGCGTCGAGATGGTCCATGTCGCGTACAAGGGGATTGCGCCGGCGCTGTCCGCATTGCTCGGTGGCGAGATCGACCTCGCATTCATGACGCTGCCGCAGTCGGAAGGCGCGGTCAAGGCAGGGCGCCTGCGCCTGCTGGCCGCGACCGGTGCAACACGCGCCGAGAGTGCGAAGAACGTGCCGACGCTGATCGAGTCGGGACTGAAGGTGCATCCGGTAGAAGGCAGCTACGGACTGGTCGGACCGGCGGGCATCCCGCGCGACGTGGTGCTGCGGCTCAACGGCGTTGTCAATGCGGCGCTGAAGTCGCCTGACTTCCGGCAGCGCTTCGAGGCGCAGGGCTTCGAGGCGGTCGCGCCGAACTCCCCGGAAGACTACCTGAAGCAGATTCGCACCGACCTCGAAGTGTTCGGGCGGGTGGTCAGACAGGCGGGCATCAAGCCGGAGAACTGACCGGATTGCGCAGCCACTGGGGTCCGCTGGGGATATCGCCGTCGCGGCTCCGGCTTTCCCAGTCGCCGCGCCGGCGATACCCTCAACAGGCCGGGCTCCCGCGTCTGGCCCGCGCGCACGTGCAGAGGCGGGAGCCGCACGGGGCAGAACGACTCGGCGGCTGCCTCAGGTGTCATAGCTCGCAGAAAGCATTGCAGCGCAGGCAGCTCGGTGCTAGACAGAGAAGATGGATACCGACCACAGAAGGCCCTGGGCCCGCCGGATTGCATGCCTCGCAACCGCGCTGCCGTTTGCAGGCACCCTTCCCGTCGCAGTTGCCCAGGGATACCCTTCGCGCAACGTCACTGTGGTCTCTCCCTTCGCACCGGGCGGGCCCAATGACGTGATCGCGCGTTTGATGGCAGCAAAGCTCGCCCAATCCATTGGTGTTGCCGTTGTGGTCGAGAACCGCGGCGGTGCGGGAGGAACGGTGGGTACCGCGTATGTCGCGCGTGCGGTGGCCGACGGGCACGTGTTGTTGCTGGGTGGACCCAGCAGTCTGGCGATTGCACCTCACCTTTACGTCAAGCTCTCGTACGAAGCGCTACGGGATTTTGCGCCGATAACCAACATCGCGGCGACGCCCTATGTGATTTCAGTGAACCCGCACGTGCCTGCGCGCACGATGCCGGAACTGATCAGGATCGCGCGCAGCAAGCCTCAGGCGCTCAGCTATGGATCCTCCGGTGCCGGCTCGATTTCACATCTTGGTGCCGAAACGCTTGCATCAGCCACTGGCGCAGACCTCGTGCATGTGCCCTACAAGGGTACTGTGCCATCGATCACCGGCATGGTTTCTGGCGAGGTGGACATGATGATTGCCGACCTCGGGCTGGTCGACGCGCTGGCGCGTGGCGGCAAGTTGCGGCTGATCGCCATCGCCAGCCGCAGCCGATCGTCCGTCGTCCCTCAGGTGCCCACGGTCATCGAATCCGGATTCAAGGATTTCGTGATGGAAGGTCGGTTCGGAATGCTGGCGCCGGCCGGCACGCCTCGCGAGGTGGTGACGCGCCTGCACGGGCTGCTTTCGGCGGCCGTTCGGTCGCCCGATATCGGCGAGCGCATCGCGCAACTCGGGTACGAACCTTCTATCGATACCCCAGAGCAGTATGCCGCGATGATGCGTGCAGAATACGAGCGGTTCGGACGCCTGATCCGCCAGTTGAAGATCGTCGCCCAGTAGCGGCCCGCGACGGGCCATCCCCAGACGCAGGAGATCCGAACATGCCGATGCCCGATTTCGCCGCTCCGTTGCCCGACCTGCCGGGGCCCCGTGCACCGGATGCCTCGACCGTAGGCGATCCCGATGACCTGGTGCGCAAGGCGCTGATGCTCTGCAGTCGGCCCGCGCGCCGGAACAATATGCTGCCCGGCTATGGCATCCAGAAGGGGGAGAAGGTGCTGCTCGGGATAGACACCACCTATGACCTTCGGGTGGTCGAGGCCATGCAGGCAGCCATCCAGGAACTCGGCGCCAAAGTGGACCTGATCATGGTCGATGCGTCCGGTCCCAGCCGCTCGGTCTACAACATCACGGGCACACCGCTCGACGGCGCCGACGAGGCACGCAGCGTGCAGCCGTCGATCACCTCGGACCTGCGGCGCAACCCTTACCTCGTACGCGAAATCGCGGACAAGCATCCATATGACCTCGTGATCAACGGCGTTGCGGGTCCCATCCCGGACGTTTCGTACCGATGGGAGAAGTTGCCGTGGAGCACGGTAGAACAGTGGTCAGGCGAGGAGATCTCGTTTCCGGCAGACCTCCAGATCGCCATCGACCAGGTGGTCTGGGAGCAGATAAACCAGTGCATCCGCGTGCGCGTGACCGATCCGGAAGGCACTGATGTCTCGTTCAGCAACTATCAGGACGGCCGCTGGCTGTACATGAGTCATCAGTGGGGCAAGCCTCTGTACATCACCGCACAGGAGGATGCGACCGGCATCATTGCAGGCACGATGAACCATCGCGGGTTGTTCACTTGGTGCGAAGCGGTGATCGAGGACGGGCTGGTCACGGAAGTCAATGGCGGTGGCGACTATGGCGAGATCTGGCGCGAGAAGCTCGCCCAGTACCGCAATGTAGTCCTGCCTGGATACCGCACGCGGAAGCTTGCCGGCTCGCGCGATCTTCCAGCCCGGCACCGGCCCGGTTTCTTCTGGTACTGGGAATGTGCGATCGGCACGATGCCGAAGGTGTTCCGCCCCGCGACCGGCCTGTTCGACCTGTTATATGAACGTCGGCGCTCCGGACTCGTCCACCACGGCTTCGGTCCCAACTATGACGAGATCTCCGCGGTGGCGGCGGCCGGGCTCCCCGTGCGCCATGTCCATATCCATAACATCTTCTCCACGTACGTCGGCACGACTGCGCGTGGCGAGAAGATTACCGTGATCGACAAGGGGCGGCTGACTGCGTTCGATGATCCTCGCGTGCGCGAAGTGGCTGCGCGCTTCGGCGATCCCGACGTACTGCTGGCAGAGACCTGGGTCCCCGGGATGCCCGGCCTGAACACGCCCGGCCACTACCGGGACGACTACGGCAACGACCCTCGGACGCGCGTACTCGCCGAAGCCCACGTTCGCGCACAGGCCATCGCCAGGGCGGAAGGGCGGCGCTGAACAGGATCCATGCGCTGAGCGGGGAGATGCGCCGGCAGGCCGCCCGCAGCCGGGTCAGGCGCGCAGCACCTGCTGGATCCAGTGTGCCACCCGGAGCGCACGCTCGTCCCCGCCCCGTGCGGCTATCACCTGGACGCCCATCGGCAGGCCGGACGGCCCGGTGAACACCGGCACCGCGACCGACGGCACGTGCAGCATCGTCCACATCTGGTGGAACGCCGTCTTGCCGACGTTCTCCAGGCCACGTGGGGCCTCGCCTTCGGCGCTCGGCGTGACCAGCACGTCGACGCCGCGCAGGCCGTCCTCGAGCATCCGGCGGCAGTCGTCGACGGTACGCAGCGCCTCGAGGTACTGGTCGCGCGTCCAGCGCCCGGCTTGCACCAGCTTGCCGCCCAGCGTCGGGCTCAGTTGCGGGAGGTGGTACACCCGTTCATAGGCGAGCGAGCGGCGAGTCTCGTAGTCGTTGACGATGTTCGACGCATCGATGATCGCATCCATCGCCGCTGGCAGCGCGAGTTCCTGGACTGCGGCCCCGGCGGCGGCCAGCCGCGCGGGCATTGCCTCGAAGGCCTCGACCATCGACGGTTCGGCCAGCGACCACTGCGGCGTGCGGTAGAGCGCGATGCGTGGTGGTGCGGCGGGACGATCGAAGGACGGCGGCACGAAGCCGATGAGCGCAGCGGCGAACAGCGCCGCGTCCGGCACGTCGCGTCCGTATACCCCGACGGTGTCGAGCGAAGGGGCCAGCAGCTTGATGCCGGCACCGTTGATCGAGTTGTAGGTCGGCTTGAAGCCGGCCACGCCGCAGTAGGCTGCCGGCCGCACCAGGGATCCGCCGGTCTGGGTGGCGAAGGCGAGCGGCACCATGTGATCGGCGACGGCTGCCGCCGAGCCACTCGAAGAGCCGCCGGGCGTGTGCGCGAGGTCATACGGGTTGCGGGTAATCGCCGGATGCCGGTTCGCCAGTTCGGTGCTCACCGTCTTGCCGAGCACGACCGCACCCTGCTCTCGCGCGGCGACGACGCAGGCGGCGTCTGCCACCGGGCGGTGGCCGCGGTAGATCGGCGTGCCGTACTCGGTAGGCAGCGTCGCGGTCTCGATGATGTCCTTCACGCCGATCGGCAGGCCGTGCAGTGCGCCGCGCAGGCGACCCTCGCTGCGTTCCCGGTCGCGCTCGCGTGCCTCGGACAGCGCGAGCGCCGGATCGAGGTGCGCCCAGGCGAGCACCTCCGGGTCGCGCGCATGGATGCGCTCAATGCAGGCAAGCACCAGCTGTTCCGAGGTGAGCGTTCCTGCGGCCATTGCACGGACGGCCTCGACCGCGCCCAGTGTGTTCGGGTCCTTCATGGTCTTTCCTTCAGGCCTGCGCGCACATCTGGCGCGCGCATGAAACGATCCGCGCCGGTGCGACCCGGCACAGTGCCTCCAGCGGTTGCGCGTACGGAACCGGCGTGCGCGGTGCGCCGAGCCGGCGCGGCGGGCAGCGCAGGGCAGTGAACAGGTGTTCGGTGACCTCGGCGACGATCTCGGCGCCGAAGCCACCGACCGTTACCGCCTGGTGTGCCACCAGCAGCCGACCGGTACGCGCGACCGAGTCGAACACGGTGTCGCGGTCCCAGGGCCACAGCGTGCGCAGGTCGATCACCTCGATCGACAGACCGGCCGCCTGCGCTGCTCCGGCAGCCAGCAGGCAGTCGCCGAGTTGCCCGGACCAGGTGACCAGGGTGAGGTCGTTGCCCGCGCGCCGGATTGCGGCCTTGCCGAGCACAGCTGGTGCGGCACCTTCGTCGACTTCGCCGGCGGAAGTCCACAGCTCCTTGTGTTCCATGTAGACCACAGGATCGTCGGAACGGATGGCCGCCTTCAGCAGGCCGTGGTTGTCCGCCGGCGTGGCCGGTGCCACCACGACCAGGCCCGGGATGTGTATCCACCAGGCTTCGGTCGACTGCGAGTGCTGCGCGGCCATGCCTTCCCGGAAACCGATCGGCTGTCGGATCACGACCGGAACGCGCACTTGCCCGCCCAGCATGTAGCGGGCCTTGGCCGCCTGGTTCACGATCTCGTCGGCGGCACACAGGCCGAAGTCCGCATAGCGAAGTTCGACCACCGGGCGCGTACCGCAGATTGCAGCGCCGATCGCCGAACCCATGATCGTGGACTCGGAGATCGGCGTGTCGACGATGCGTTGGCGGCCGAACTCGCGCTGCAGGTCGAGGTACTGGCCGGCGACGCCGCCTTCCGGTCCGATGTCCTCGCCCAGCGCCCAGACGCGCGGATCGCGCAGCATCTCCTGCCTCAGCGCGAGCTGCGCCGCCTGTGCATAGGTGATCACGGCCATGACGGCGCCCCCGTGTCCTGCACGTCGGTGAACAGTTCGCCCGGGTCCGGGCCAGGTGCCGCCTCGGCGATCGCAGCGGCGGCGGCGATGCGCTCGCTGGCCGATCGCGCGTCCTCGTCGAGCGCGGCCTGCGCGACGCCGTTGTCGAGCAGCAGTCGCGCGGTCGAGACGAGCGGGTCGCGCGCCGCGTAGCCTGATACTTCGGCCGGGTCACGATACAGGCCGCGGTCGAGCGCCAGGTGTCCGCGCCAGCGGCAGGTGGTCGCATGCAGGAAGCGGGGTCCCTTGCCGGCGCGCACCTCGCCGACCATCAGCGCGGCCGAGCAGGCGACGGCCAGCAGATCGTTACCGTCGATGCTGTCGGCCGGTATGCCGAACGCCTCGGCTCGGGCGACGATGCCCGGTCCGGCGGTCACCGAAGGCGTGCGCGTATGGTCGGAATAGCCGTTGTCCTCGCAGACGAACAGCACGGGCAGGTCGTAGACCTTCGCCCAGTTCAGGGCTTCGAGCATCGGTCCGCGGTTGAGCGCGCCGTCGCCGAAGAAGGCGACCACGATGCGGTCTTCGCCGAGCAGCCGTACCGCCTGCGCCGCACCGACCGCGATGGTCACGCCGTCGGCGACCACGCCGTTGGCACCGAGGATGCCGCGCGAGAAGTCGGCCACATGCATCGACCCGCCCTTGCCGCCGCAGACGCCACCGGCCTTGCCGTGGATTTCGAGCATCATCGCCACCGGATCGGCGCCCTTGGCGATGCAGTGCCCGTGGCCGCGGTGGTAGCTGCTGATGTAGTCGCGGTCGGTCAGTGCTGCGCACACGCCGGCAGCGATCGCCTCCTGCCCGGTGTACTCGTGCACCGAACCGCGCAGGCGGTTGTCGCGCCTCGCGGCGCCGGCATGTTCGTCGAACGCGCGCATCAGCAGCATGCGCTGGTACATCGCGTGGATGCGCTCCACGGAAAGGCCCATCGGCAGGCTCACTCCGGTTCGATGCCCGCGGCCTTGAGCGCCTTGCCGATGGCCGGCGTCTCCAGGCGGATGAGTTCGGTCACGCGCTCCGGCGTCGAATGCAGTGGCGTGATGCCGAGCTGGGCGAAGCGCTCCTGCAACTCGCGGTTCTTCATCATCGCACCGATCTCGGCGTTGAGGCGCGCGACCACCACCGGCGCAGTGCCGCGCGGGGTCATCAGCACCCACCAGACGTCCGGAATGCTGCCCTTGATGCCTGCTTCGTCCAGCGTCGGCACGTCGGGCAGCGCGGGCGAGCGGCGCTCGCTGGTCACCGCCAGGGCACGCAGCTTGCCCGCCTTCACCTGCGGCACCGCCGGCGCCATGTCGGACAGCACCATGTCGATCTGGCCCGCGACCAGGTCGACCACCGCGAGCCCGCCGCCCTTGTAGGGCACGTGCACCAGCTTCGTGCCGGTGGCGACCTGGAACACCTCGCCGGCGACATGGGCCGGCGTGCCGCGGCCGCCGGATCCGAAGTTGAGGCTGCCCGGTTTCGCCCGTGCGATCGCCACCAACTGCTGCACCGTCTTCACCGGTATCGACGGGTGCACCACCAGCACCTGTCCGGAGGAGGCCACCTGCGACACCGGCGAGAAGTCGTTCAGCGGATCGAAGCCGAGGCGTTTGTAAAGGTGGATGTTGGTGACCAGTTGCGCACTGCTGCTCAGCAGGATGTTGTAGCCATCCGGAGGCAGGCGCGCGGCGAACTCGTTGCCCAGGTTGCCGCCGGCGCCTGGCCGATTCTCGACGAGCACCTGCCGGCCGAGGGCATCGGAGAGCCGCTGCGCGATGATCCGCCCCAGCACGTCGGTGGTGCCGCCCGGCGGGAACGGTGCGACCATGCGCAGCGGTCGCGACGGCCAGGCATCCTGGGCCGGCGCGGCTGCCGGCAGCAGCAGCACTGCCGCCAGCGGCAGCAAGAGGGAGCGTGTCATTCTCATCGGTTAATCCTCCGGTCCGTCTTAAGGGGCGTTGCCTGCCGTCCGGTGTGCCGCGCACGCCGGACCCGGTCAATCCGCCTTGATGCCCGCCTTTGCTACGATCCTGCGGTTGAGCTCGATGTCCTTCGCGATGCGCTCGCCGAACATCTCCGGCGTGCCGCCGGCAGGACTCAGCCCGTCGCCTTCCATGCGGTCGATCATCTCTTTCGTTTTCAGCGACCGGTTCAGTTCGCCGTTCAGGCGGTCGACGATCGGTCGCGGCAGCCCGCGCGGCCCGAGCAGCCCGTGCCAGAGCACGATCTCGTAGCCGGGCACCCCGGACTCGGCGAGCGTCGGGATGGACGGGTCGCCGGAGATGCGCTGCGCGCTGGTGAGCGCGATCGCGCGCAGCTTGCCGGAACGGGCGAGTGGAAGCGTCGCAAACACGTTGCCGAAGGTCAGGCTCACGTGCCCGGCCACGGTGTCGGCGAGCGCCGGACCGGTGCCCTTGTAGGGGATGTGCGTCATACGCACACCGGCGAGCGACATGAAGTGTTCGGCCGCAAGGTGGCTGATCGTACCCTGGCCAGTGGTCGAGAAGTTCACGCTGCCTGGGTTCTTGCGCGCCAGCGCGATCAGGTCGCGGGTGGACTTCACCGGCAGGGTCGGATGGGCGGCGAGCAGGATCGGACCCTGGGACAGCTGGATGATTGGCTGGATGTCCTTCACCGGGTCGAACGCGAGCTTGTACAGGCTCGGGTTCACCGCATAGCTCGCCACGCTGAAGGTGAGCGTGTAGCCGTCCGGCGCCGAACGCATGCCGAGCTCGGTGCCGATGGTACCGCCGGCGCCAGACCGGCTCTCGACCAGCACGGGCTGGCCGAGAGCCTCCGATAGCCGCTGCGCCGACAGCCGGCCGATCAGGTCGGTCGCACCGCCGGGCGGGAACGGGATGATCATCCGGATCGGCTTGGCCGGCCAGGCCTGGGCGAGCACCGTCGAACCCGCCGTGGCCAGTATGGCAGCGGCCACGGCGCGAACGGCAGGCAAGCGCCTCATGGCTGCATGAGCTTCGCGATCATCGCTGCATTGGCGAGCTTGTCGACCCGCCTGGCCGCGCGCAGCAGCTTGTCCTGGCGCTCGCCGTCGAGAAGACCGTCCGCGCAGGCTGCGAGCTTGGCGGCCAGGTCATCCTCGGACAGCGGGTTGAGCGGCCCGCCCCGGTAGGCCTCCGGGGCCCAGTGCACGAAGCGGCGCCCGTCCTTGGCCGTGAGTTCGATGCGCGAGCGGATGATCTCCATGCCCTGCGACTCGATCTGCGGATCGACATGGGTATGGATGCGCGCCTGCATGTCCTGCGCTTCCGGCGAGCCGATGAACGCGTTGGTGAACTCCTGGCGGCCGGCGCGGTGGCGCAGGATGATCATCGTCAGCAGCCCGGCCATCGAGAACTTGGCCTGCAGGTGGGTCTTCGCGACCGCGAAGCGGATCGGGTTCAGCACGTTGCTGCCGGCATGGATGTCGATGCGCTCGATCATCTCTGGACGGATCGATTCGCCGCGCAGCAGTTCCAGCATGCCATCCATCGTCTGGTGGGTGAGGATGCCAGACGGGTAGGGCTTGACCGAGACGCCCGGGCTTGCGATGGACCACTGCTGCTTCTTCTCGCCGCCGAATCCCTGCGCGAGCTTCTCGGGGAAGCAGCCATTGCCGTAGACGCGGAAGAATCCCCATTCGCCATCGAGGCCGTTGAGGTCGGCGGTGAAGCCGCGCTGCGCGAGCAATGCCGCGGTCACGCCGTTCTCCGCCGCGCGCGCGACCTGCAGCGGCTTGCTCATCGTGCCGAAATTGACGCGGCAGCCGGCGGCCATGCTCGCGCAGATCGACAGTGCGATGCGCAGCTTGTCGCCGGTCAGGCCTAACAGCTTCGCGCTCGCGGCCGCCGCGCCGAACAGGCCGACGACCCCGCTCGAATGGAACGAGCGCTCCTTGTAGACGAACGGCTGCAGCCATTCGGACAGCTTGCACTCGACCTCGAAGCCTGCCATGAATGCGGTGAAGAATTCGGCGCCGCTGACCTTGTGCCCCTGGCTGATCA
>CAMDXD010000126.1 GCA_945877995.1 Bordetella parapertussis | reverse complement strand
CGGGCCACGCCTGCGGTGATCAGTTTCGAGCGCCAGTTCTCTGCCATCGGGGTAGTCCTCTTTCGGTGTCGCGTGCTGCACGGCCAGGGGCGTGCGTGAGGCCGGATGATAGCAGCGCGTAACTCGTTGCCGGCGGGCACGCACCGCCCCGGCGCAGCATCCGCGTCGGCGGCGGTGTTGGCGGTGGGATACCATCGTGGCATGTTTGTCTTTCCCGATTTCGACCCGATCGCCGTCCAGGTCGGCCCCCTTGCAATCCGCTGGTACGGACTGATGTACCTGCTCGCGTTCGGGCTGTTCCTCGGCCTGGGCAAGCAGCGGGCGAAGGCCGAGCCGCGCTGGGGCATCGCGCCGTTGCAGGTCGACGACCTGCTCTTCTACGGCGTGATGGGCGTGGTGATCGGTGGTCGGCTCGGCTACATCCTGTTCTACAAGCCGGGCGAGTACCTGGCCGACCCGATCAGCGTGCTCTACGTCTGGCAGGGCGGCATGTCCTTCCACGGTGGGCTATGCGGCGTGCTGGTGGCGACATGGCTCTACGCCCGGTCGATCGGCATGCGCTGGCTGCAGCTCACCGATTTCGTGGCGCCGCTGGTGCCGCTGGGCCTGGCCGCGGGCCGGATGGGCAACTTCATCAACGGCGAGTTGTGGGGGCGGCCGACCGACGTTGCGTGGGGCATGGTGTTCCCGCATGTCGACCATCTGGCGCGCCATCCGTCGCAGCTCTATCAGTTCGCGCTGGAAGGCGTAGCGCTCTATGCGCTGCTGGCCTGGGTGTCGCGCCGGCCGCAGCCGCGCGGGCTGGTGTCGGGCATGTTCCTCGCCGGCTATGCGCTGTTCCGGTTTCTTGCCGAGTTTGCGCGCGAGCCCGATGCCTTCCTCGGAACGCTCGGCTTCGGGCTGACCATGGGGCAGTGGCTGAGCCTGCCGATGGCGGCGGTGGGCATCGCGATGGTCGCGGTGGCAATGCGCCGGCCGGGCGACGCGGCCAGTCCGTAGTCAGGCCAGCGCCCGGCCTGCGCGTTTGCCGGACGGGCGTGGGTGAAGGCCGTGACCGTGCCCGCGGGTCACTGCAGCGAGCTGGCCGACGGGGCTGCCGTGGGCTCCATCGCGGCGGCCCGGTCGGACAGCCGCCGGAAGTTTTCCAGCGACAGCAGGTGCGAGTAGAGGCGGGCGAGCACGCCCTTGCGGGCGAGTTCCATCAGCTTGTCCGGGTCGAGTTCGTTCAGCTTGTTCTCGTTCACGCGATACATGCCGGTGAGCTGCAGGGTGGCGCCAGTCGAGAGCGAGGCCTGCATGTTGAACGGCTCGAGCAGTCCGAGGCTGGCGACGAGCTTGCACAACTCTTCGCTGCGCACCAGGTCGGTCTCGTATTCCTGCAGCAGTTTCTCGAGCGCCTGCCATTCGGCGGTCGGGGCGCCGGCCGGGTCGAACAGCGCGTCGCCGTCCGGCACGACCGCGCGCTTCGCCACGCACACCACGCGCTCGTCGCGCTGCGCGCTGTCCACCGTCACCTTGGCCATGCAGAACGGATAGCGCCGGACATAGGCAGGCAGGTATGTCGACGGGTCCCATCCCAGCGGCGACACGAACAGATTCTGCTTCGCCTTCAGGCCGAGGATGGCCATCGTCATGAAGTTGGCTCCGTTGTCGCCCGAGACGAAGACGATCGGATAGTCGCGCTGCGCAACCGGGATCTCGGTGTACGAAACGGGAATGACGTGCAGGTCCTGGCAGAAGGCTGGCGTGTTGCCGGACTTGGGCAATACCACGCGGTCGGTCTTCTTCAGGGTGTCGATCTCGGGGTAGGCAAAAGGCGGGGTGATCTGCATGGGCGGTCGAGGCTCAGGGGAGGGCATGGCACCCGGGGTGGTAAATTATACGGACTGGCCGTGCAGATACCGATTCACGGTGGCGAGGGTTTCAGGCATAATTTCGGACGCCGGAATCACGGGGCGGAACCACAGAAGCCGATGTTCAAAGGCATGTGGGTCGCCTACCCCGCTTCGGCCCGTGGGGACGTAGCTCAGCTGGGAGAGCGTCGCGTTCGCAATGCGAAGGTCGGGAGTTCGATCCTCCCCGTCTCCACCATCAGCCCCGGCAGGTCAAACCGCCCGCCTGCTACCGAGCTTCTCGATTAGCATCTCGGGATGCCCGGTGTCTCCCGCAAGAAGAATTCCGCTGTCGACGCCGCTCCGCGGGCGGCCACCAGCGCCGGCCCGCCCGGGATCAGTCCTGCCCAGGCCAGGCTGCTCGCCCGCATCGGCCTGCGCACCCTCGCCGATCTCGTACTCCACCTGCCCCTGCGCTACGACGACGAGACACGCCTGTCGACCATCGCGGAATCGACACGGGTGACCGGTGGCGGGGCGGTGGTCGTCGAAGGTGTCGTCCGCGACGCCCAGGTCCGGTTCAAGCCTCGGCGCACGCTGGTTGTCACGGTCGATGACGGCACGGGCGAACTCACGCTGCGGTTTCTCAACTTCTACCCCAGCCAGCAGCGCGCGCTCGAGCCGGGCGTACGTATCCGGGCCGTGGGCGAGATCCGCGGCGGGTTCATCGGCGCGGAGATGGTCCACCCGCGCTGGCGGGCGCTGATCGAGGGCACGCCGATGCCGGACCGGCTGACGCCGGTCTACCCGACCACCCAGGGTCTGTCACAACCGGTACTGCAGCGACTGGTACGCCGGGCAGTCGCGCAGGTAGACCTGTCCGAAACGCTGCCTGCGTCATTGCTCGATGGCCTCGGGCTGCCGCCTTTCGACCAGAGCCTGCATCTGCTCCACGCGCCCCCCGCCGACATCGCCGCCGCCGCCCTTACCAACCGTACCCACCCGGCCTGGCGCCGCATGAAGTTCGACGAGCTCCTCGCCCAGCAACTGTCGATGCGCATGCACCGCAACAGCCGTTCGTCCCGGCGCGCGCTGTCGCTGCCAGTGGCCGGCAAGCTGGCGCGTCAGGTGCTGGCCACCGCCGGTCTCGACCCGACCCGCGCCCAGGCGCGCGTGCTCGCCGAGATCTCCGCCGACCTCGCGCGCGGCCAGCCGATGCAGAGGCTGCTGCAGGGCGACGTCGGCAGCGGCAAGACGCTGGTGGCGGCGCTGGCCGCCGCCCAGGCGGTCGAGGCTGGTGCGCAGGTGGCGGTGATGGCGCCGACCGAGTTGCTCGCCGAGCAGACCTTCCGCAAGTTCGCAAGCTGGTTCGCGCCGGCCGGCGTCGAGGTGGCCTGGCTTGCGGGCAGCCTCACGAAGAAGAAGCGCGACGCGGCTTGTGCCCGGCTGGCCGCTGGCGAAGCGTCGATCGCCGTCGGCACCCACGCGCTGTTCCAGCAGGGCGTCGATTTCAGCCGGCTGGCGCTGGCCATCGTCGACGAGCAGCACCGCTTCGGCGTCAACCAGCGCCTCGCGCTGCGCGGCAAGGGCTCTGCTGCGCCGGGCGCGGGAACTGGCGCCGCACACGCGGTTTCGCGTGCCGCTGAGGCGCATCTGTTGATGATGACCGCCACGCCGATCCCGCGCACGCTGGCCATGGCCTGCTATGCCGACCTCGATGTGTCGACCATCGATGAGCTGCCGCCTGGCCGCAGCCCGATCGCCACCCGGCTGGTCGGCGACCATCGCCGCGACGAGGTCATCCAGCGGGTGCGCGACGCCTGCATGCAGGGCCGGCAGGCCTACTGGGTGTGTCCGCTGATCGAGGAGTCCGAGGCGCTGCAGCTGCAGACGGCGGTGGACACCCACGCCGCGCTGTGCGCGACCTTTCCCGAACTCGCGGTCGGGTTGGTTCACGGCCGGCAGAAGGCGACCGAGAAGGCGGCGGCGATGGCGGCCTTCCAGCAGGGGGCGCTGCAGCTGCTGGTGGCCACGACGGTGATCGAAGTGGGCGTCGACGTGCCGAATGCGTCGCTGATGGTGATCGAACATGCCGAGCGGATGGGGCTCGCGCAACTGCACCAGTTGCGCGGCCGGGTCGGGCGCGGCAGCGCGAAGTCTTCGTGCATCCTGCTCTACCAGACGCCGCTGTCGCCGCTCGCCCGAGAGCGGTTGAAGGTCGTGTTCGAGAGCGGCGACGGCTTCGAGATCGCCCGCCGCGACCTCGAGTTGCGCGGCCCGGGCGAGCTGATGGGGGCGCGGCAGAGCGGCCTGCCGATGCTGCGATTCGCCGATCCGGTGCAGGATGCCGATCTGCTGGAGGCTGCCGTCGAGGCCGCTGGGCCCTTGCTCGAGCGCGAGCCGGAGGCCGCCCGTCGGCATCTCGCCCGCTGGCTTCCCGAAGCCCTGCAATGGTTGAACGGGTGAGCGCCCGCTGACGCCGAAACCCAATGCCGGCATAGTATTGACCGTCGGCGTCTCGCCGTGGACCGAAGTCATGCGTATTCCTGCCGATAATGCTTTGCTGGCTGCCGGTGCACCGCGTGCGCACTGGCACCGGGTCGTGCCCTGGCTTCCGGGGCAGCGTGCCTGGCTGACCGGGGAGGGCTCGCTCACGCAGCGGCTCAGGCAGGCGGCGCGGACGTTCGAGGTAGTGCGCCTCGAACAGCGGCGCGGCGGGGCGTGCAATGATGAAGTGGCCTGCATCCGGCCCGCGGCGGGGCGCGGTGACGGTCTTCAGGGGCAGCCGGGGGTTCAGCGCGGCGCGCCGCGACGGCTCGCCACCCTGGCAAGGGAGGTCCTCCTGGTATGCGATGGTTTGCCGACGGTCTTCGCGCACAGCGTGATCGACGCCTCCGCGCTGCGCGGTCGCTGGCGCTGGCTCGCCGGGCTCGGCACCCGGCCGCTCGGCGAAGCGCTGTTCAGCGACCCGCTGGTGCGGCGCGGCCCGCTGCGTTTCCGCCGGCTCCGTGCGCCGGACCGTCGCTACCTCGGTGCCGCCGCCGCGCTTGCCGCACGCGGCCTGCCCGTTCCCCGATCGCTCTGGGCGCGGCGGTCGGTGTTCAGCGCCGGCGGACGGCAATTGCTGGTGACGGAGGTTTTCCTGCCCGGCGTGGCATCCTTGCGCCCGGTGCACGCGCCGCAGTACGCAGTCCCGCGGATGCAGCCGCGCGCACCCTCCGATGAACACGCCGATGGCCGATAGCGCCCGCGCAGGTCCGATCCCGCTCGCGACCCGCCTGTCCCATTACGAAAAGCTGATGCGGCTGGATCGCCCGGTCGGCATCCTGCTGCTGCTCTGGCCTGCGCTCTGGGCGCTCTGGCTGGCCTCCAGGGGTCAGCCCGACCTCATGCTGGTCTGGATCTTCGTGCTCGGCGCGGTGCTGATGCGCTCGGCCGGGTGCGTGGTGAACGACATCGCCGACCGCGACTTCGACCGGCATGTCGCGCGCACCCGTGACCGTCCGATCACCGCCGGGCTCGTCGGCGTGAAGGAGGCGCTCGTGCTGGCGGCGGTGCTGACCCTGCTTGCCGGCTGCCTGGTGCTGATGCTCGACTGGCTGACCATCGCGATGTCGCTGCTGGCGCTGGTGTTCGCGTTCACCTATCCGTTCACCAAGCGGTTCTTCGCGGTGCCGCAGGCCTGGCTCGGCATTGCGTTCGGGTTCGGCATCCCGATGGCCTATGCTGCGGCCACCGGTCGCGTGCCGGCGGTCGCGTGGGTGATGATGCTGGCCAACGTGTTCTGGGCGATCGCCTACGACACCGCCTATGCGATGGTCGACCGCGAGGACGACCTGAAGATCGGCATCAAGACCTCGGCGATCACCTTCGGCCGCTTCGACCTGGTCGGCATCGCGGTGGCCCATGGCGCGTTCCTGCTGACGATGATCGCCGTGGGCGTGATGACCGGGCGCGGAGGGGTCTACTTCGGCGCGCTCGTGCTGTGTGCGCTGCTCGCGCGCCACCAGGTGGCGCTGTGCGAGACGCGCGAGCCGCAGCAGTGCTTCAAGGCGTTCATGAACAACATCGCGGTGGGCGGCGTCGTGTTCCTGGGGATCATGGTGGATGGGTGGTTCCGGGTAGCGTTGTAGGAGAGGCTTGATTGAAGTACCACGACCTGCGCGACTTCATCGCGCAACTCGAGACCCTCGGCGAACTGAAGCGCATCGCCACGCCGGTCTCCCCGAACCTCGAAATGACCGAGGTGTGCGACCGCGTGCTGCGGGCCGGCGGGCCGGCCATCCTGTTCGAGCAACCGACCGGCCACTCGATGCCGGTGCTCGGCAACCTGTTCGGCACCACCCGGCGCGTGGCGCTCGGCATGGGGCAGGACGACCCGTCCGCGCTGCGCGAGATCGGCAAGCTGCTGTCCTACCTGAAGGAGCCCGAGCCGCCGAAGGGGCTGCGTGATGCATGGGACAAGTGGCCGCTGTTGAAGCAGGTGCTGAACATGGCGCCGAAAGAGGTGTCGCGGCCGGCCTGCCAGCAGCAGCGCATCGAAGGCAGCGAGGTCGATCTCGGCCGGCTGCCGATCCAGACCTGCTGGCCGGGCGATGCCGGGCCGCTGGTCACCTGGGGACTCACCGTCACGCGCGGCCCCGCGCGCACGCGGCAGAACCTCGGCATCTACCGGCAGCAGGTAGTCGGCCGCAACAAGCTGATCATGCGCTGGCTCGCGCATCGTGGCGGCGCGCTCGACTTCCGCGACCATGCGAAAGCAAACCCGGGACAGCCGTTCCCGATCGCGGTGGCGCTGGGCTGCGATCCGGCGACCACACTCGGCGCGGTGACGCCGGTGCCGGACACGCTGTCGGAATACCAGTTCGCCGGGCTGCTGCGCGGCGGGCGCACCGAGCTGGCCAAATGCATCGGCAACGACCTGCGCGTGCCGGCGACGTCCGAGATCGTGCTCGAAGGCGCGATCCATCCGGACGCAGCCTCGCCGACGGGCTGGGAGACTGCGCTCGAAGGCCCGTTCGGCGACCACACCGGCTACTACAACGAGCAGGACCGCTTTCCGGTGTTCACCGTCGAGCGCATCACCCATCGCGACAATCCGCTCTACCACTCCACCTATACCGGCAAGCCGCCGGATGAGCCGGCCATCCTCGGCGTCGCGCTGAACGAGGTGTTCGTGCCGCTGCTGGTGCGCCAGTTCCCCGAGATCGTCGACTTCTACTTGCCGCCGGAAGGCTGCTCTTACCGGATGGCGGTGGTCAGCATCCGCAAGCAGTATCCGGGGCATGCGAAGCGGGTGATGTTCGGCATCTGGAGCTTCCTGCGCCAGTTCATGTACACCAAGTTCATCCTGGTGACCGACGATGACATCGACGTGCGCGACTGGAAGGAAGTGATCTGGGCGATGACCACGCGCGTCGATCCGGCGCGCGACACGCTGCTGGTCGAGAACACGCCGATCGACTACCTCGACTTCGCCAGCCCGGTGTCGGGGCTGGGTTCGAAGATGGGCATCGATGCCACGAACAAGTGGCCGGGCGAGACCACGCGCGAGTGGGGGACGCCGATCGCGATGAGCGCCGAGGTGAAGGCGCGCATCGATTCGATCTGGGGCGGGCTCGGGCTGTAGCAACGGGCGCAGGACGGCTTGCGAGCGGGTCTTCGTGCATGTCGCCGCTGCTACACTCGTCGTCCTCGATCTGCAGCGAGACCCGCGAGCCCACTCCGACCGTCTGCTGCCGCCAGACCCTTCCGACCTATGCCCCCGCCCCTGGACACCCCTTCTCCCGAACAGTCGCCCGATCCGGCTGCCCGCGCACCGCATGGCGTCGATGCCACCGCGCTCGCTACGGCCTTGCGCCGGGCGGTGGCCGGCGAAGTCCGCTTCGATACGGGCAGCCTGGCGGTGTATGCGCACGACGCATCGAACTACCGGCAGGTGCCGATCGGCGTGGTGCTGCCTAAGACGGTGGCCGACATCGTCGCAGCGGTGGCGGTGTGCCGCGAACACGGCGCGCCGATCCTGCCGCGCGGCGGCGGTACCGCGCAGAATGGACAGACGGTCAATGTCGCGGTGGTGCTCGACTGCTCGAAGTACCTGAACCGGGTGCTCGAGGTGGATGCGCAGGCGCGCAGCGCGCGGGTCGAACCCGGGGTGGTCTGCGATGCACTTCGCGACGCCGCCGAGGCGCATGCGCTCACCTTCGGCCCCGACCCGGCGACGCACAGCCGCTGCACGCTCGGCGGCATGATCGGCAACAATTCGTGCGGCGCGCATTCGGTGATGGCTGGCAAGACGGTCGAGAACGTCGAGGCGCTCGAGGTGCTGACCTACGACGGCCTGCGGATGTGGGTCGGGCCGACGCCGGACGACGAATACGAACGCATCGTCGCCGCTGGCGGGCGGCGTGCCGAGATCTATTCCAAGCTGAAGGCGCTGGCGGACAAGTACGGTGAACTGATCCGCACGAAGTACCCGAAGATCAAGCGCCGGGTGTCGGGCTACAACCTCGACCAGTTGCTGCCCGAGAACGGCTTCAACGTCGCCCGTGCGCTGGTCGGCACCGAGGGTTCCTGCGCGATCACGCTGCAGGCGAAGACCCGGCTGGTGCAGAGTCCACGCAAGCGCGTGCTGCTGGTGCTGGGCTATCCGGATATCTATGTCGCCGGCGATGCCGTGCCGCAGATCCTGCCGTTCGGACCGATCGCCACCGAAGGGCTCGACCAGAAGATCATCGGCGGGCTGCGTGTGCGCGGGCTGCGCCTGGCCGATATCGCGAAGCTGCCGGCGGGTGACGCCTGGATCATGATCGAGTTCGGTGCCGACACCGTCGAGGCGGCGAGCGCGCAGGCACAGGCGCTGGTCGACCACTACGCGGGGCGGCCCGATGCACCATCGCACTGGCTGATCGACGACCCGGCGGTGGCTGAGGCGATCTGGACGATCCGCGAGACCGCGGCCTCGGCCAGTGCGCTCGGCCTTGAAGGCAGCCGCGATCCGCAGGTCGGCTGGGAAGACGCGGCGGTCGATCCGATGCGCCTGGGCGACTACCTGCGCGAGTTCCAGGCGCTGGTCGATCGCTACGGCTACGAGACCTCGCTGTACGGGCATTTCGGCGACGGCTGCATCCATGCGCGCATCACCTTCGACCTGCGCACGCCAGAGGGCATCCGCAAGTGGCGCAGCTTCACCGAGGATGCCGCGCACCTGGTGGTGCGCTACGGCGGCTCGCTGTCCGGCGAGCATGGCGACGGGCAGGCCAAGGCCGAGTTCCTGCCGGTGATGTACGGGCCTGAGCTGATGCAGGCATTCCGCGAGTTCAAGGCGATCTGGGACCCGGAAGGGCGGATGAACCCAGGCAAGCTGATCGATGCCTACCGCATCGACGAGAACCTGCGCTACGGCCCCGGCTACAGCCCGATCCGCTTCGAGACGCGGATGCACTTCTCGACGCCCGAGGGCGACGGCTTCGCGCGCTCGATCGAGCACTGCGTCGGCATGGGCAAGTGCCGGTCGCAGAGTGGCGGCGTGATGTGCCCGAGCTATCGCGTCACTGGCGAAGAGAAATACTCGACGCGCGGCCGCTCGCGGCTGTTCGGCGAGATGCTGCGCGGCGAAGTGGTGACCGATGGCTGGCAGTCGGAAGCGGTGAAGGAAGCGCTCGACCTGTGCCTGTCTTGCAAGGGCTGCAAGAGCGATTGCCCGACGCACACCGACATGGCGAGCTACAAGGCCGAGTTCCTCTACCACTACCACCAGCACAAGCGGCGGCCGGTGCAGGCCTGGAGCATGGGCTTCATCCATCGCTGGGCGCGCCTGGCCTCGAAGATGCCGCGGCTGGTCAACTGGTTCACCCAGACGCCGGGCCTGAACGTACTGGCCAAGCAGCTGGCCGGCATTGCGTTGCAGCGTGACGTGCCGAAGTTCGCCGCGCGCACCTTCCGCGAATGGTTTGCGGGGCATGCACGGCCGGTGGCGGTGGCGCCACGCGGACGGGTGATCCTGTGGGCCGACACGTTCAACAACCACTTCCATCCCGAGACGGCGATGGCGGCGGTGAAGGTGCTGGAGCATGCTGGCTACGCGGTGTCGGTGCCGCAGGCGCACCTGTGCTGCGGGCGGCCGCTGTACGACTTCGGCCTGCTCGACCAGGCCGAGCGACAGCTGCGCGAGATCATGCAGGCACTGGCGACGGATATCGAAGCG
>CAMDXD010000125.1 GCA_945877995.1 Bordetella parapertussis | reverse complement strand
AGGTCATCCGGTAGGCTTCGGCCAGCTGCCGTTCGGTGAGATAGGGATCGACGGTCAGCAGCTGCTGCACCCAGCGCGACACGAAATAGGTGCGCTCGGCCCGGCCCGGGCGGTAGTTCTGCGCAGCGGCCCGGTCGGCGATCGCGAGCCCGTTGTCCGCGACCCGCACTACGTATGGCTCGACCGTCTTCAGCGGCATCAGCACCGCCAGCGCGATGCATGCGGCCAGCAGCGCGAGCGTGGTCAGCGCCCAGCCGACGAACAGTCGGTTGCGGTCGACGACCGCGCAGCCATAGCGCTCGAACCACTCGACCCGCGCCCGCTCATAGGCGTTCAGCGGCGCCGATGCAGCCGGCTCGTTCGACTGGCGCCACCGGCGCAGGATGGCCTTCCACATGCATCACCCCGTTGGACTCACGCCGCAAAAGGCGGCGACGGGGCAATGATGGAAGGGACGGTGCGGCGGGTCGCTGGCCGGAACCGCCCCTTGTGACGCGTTACTGCGGCTTGATGCCCGCCAGTTGCACCGTCTTCTGCGCCGCCGCCAGGTCGGTCTTCATGCGCGAGCCCAGGGCTTCCGGCGAGCCGCCGAAGATGTCCAGGCCGAGCTGGGTGAAGCGCTCCTTCGCGGCCGGGGTGGCCAGGTAGCGGTTCACTTCGCCGTTGATCCGGTCGACGATCTCGCGCGGCATCTTCGCCGGGCCGAGCACGCCGAGCCAGATGCTGGTGGTGAACGCGGGGAAGCCGACTTCACCCATCGTCGGCACTTCCGGCAGCAGCGGGTGGCGCTTGGGCGAGGTGATCGCCAGTGCGCGGAACTTGCCGGCGCGGATGTGCGGCGATGCGGTCGACAGCTGGTCGAACATGATCGGCACATGGCCGCCGATCACGTCGGCACCGGCGGCCGGGTTCGACTTGTACGGCACATGGTTGAGCGAGATGCCCATCAGGCCGGCGAAGTAGGCTCCGGCCATGTGCCCGGTCGAGCCGATGCCGGCCGTGGCCCAGCCGAGTTCGCCCGGTCGCGTCTTCGCGAACGCGACGAGGTCCTTCACCGTCTTCACCGGCACCGACGGATGCACCACCAGAACCTGCGGCGCATTCGACGCGCCGACGATCGGCGTGAAGTCCTTGAAGATGTCGTATGGCAGCTTGGTGTTCAGCGCCGGCGACATTGCGAACGCGCCCGAGGTCAGCAACAGGGTATAGCCGTCCGGGGCCGAGCGGGCGACATGGTCGGCACCGATCGATCCGGTGGCACCGGACCTGATCTCGACCAGGATCGGCTGGCCAAGGCCTTCCTGAAGCGTCGGGATGATCAGCCGCGCCATGGTGTCGGCGGAACCGCCGGCACCGAACGGCACGACGATACGCACAGGCTTGTCGGGCCAGGCCTTCTGTGCCTGCACCGGCTGGGTGGCCACCATGCCCAGCGCGCCCAGCGTGCAGACGGCCGCGCCGATGATCGAAAGATGTGCGCGTGTTGCGCCTGCCTTGCCTTCAATGAATCTCATCTGTATCTCACTCCGCTTTGATGCCGGCCGCCTTGATCGTGCGCGACGCCCAGGCATGGTCCCGTTTCATCTCGGCGGCGAACGCCTCTGGTGTGCCGCCGATCACTTCCAGGCCGAGGCCGTTGAGCCGCTCGCGCACGTCCGCGAGCTTCAGCACCCGGTTCGCCTCGGTGTTGATGCGCGCCAGCACGTCTTTCTGCAGGCTGCCCGGCCCCATCAGGCCATGCCAGACGGTGGTCTCGAAATCCTTGTAGCCGCTCTCGATCATCGTCGGCACCTCGGGCAGCGAGGCCACCCGCTTCACCGAGGTCACAGCCAGCGCACGCACCTTGCCCGCCTTCACGTGCGGCACGGCGGTCGACAGCTGGTCGAACATGATCGGCACATGGCCAGCGATCACGTCGATCGTGCCCAGCCCATTCGACTTGTAGGGTACGTGGATCAGCTTGAGCCCGCTGGCGATACCCAGGCTCGCGCCCGACAGGTGCGCGACCGAGCCGATGCCGGAGCTGGCATAGCCGAGTTCGCCTGGCCGCTTCAGCGCGAACGCGACGAGGTCTTTCACCGTCTTCGCCGGCAGCGACGGATGCACGTACAGCACCTGCGGGCCGGCGGTGGTCTGCACGATCGCGCTCAGGTCGCGCTGCCAGTCGAACGGCAGCGTCGGGTACAGCGCCGCGGCGGTCGACAGCGCCGAGGTGAAAAGCAGCGTGTGCCCGTCGCCGGCCGCGCGTGCGACCACGTCGGCCGCGATGGTGCCGGTGGCACCGGAGCGGTTCTCGACCAGCACCGGCTGGCCGATGCCCTCGGCCAGCTTCTGCGCGACGGTGCGCGCGACGGTGTCGGAAGAGCCGCCGGCACCGAAGGCGACCAGCAGCCGCACCGGACGCTCGGGCCAGGCTTTCTGCGCCTGGGCCGGGGCGGACAGCACCAGGCCCATCGCCACGGCTGCGGCGACCAGCACGGGCCGGCTGGCCGGGCTGGAGCCGTGCATCGTGCGTGCGCGGCCCTGCGGTGATCCGTTGCCCGTAGCCATCGCCCGCTCCGTCAGTGATCAGTCGAGCTTGATCTTCGCATCCCTGACCACCTTCTGCCACTTGAGGAAGTCGTTGCGGTGCAGGGTCGCGAACGCCTCGGGCGTGCCGCCGGCGGGCTCCACGCCCAGCTCGTTGAAGCGCTTGACGATCTCGGGCAGCTTCACGATGCGGTTCACCTCGGTGTTCAGGCGCGTGACGATGTCGCGCGGCAGGTTCGCCGGCCCGAGCATGCCGAGCCAGACATTGGCGTCGAAGGCCGGCAGGCCGGCCTCGGTGACCGTGGGCACGTCGGGCAGCAGCGAGACGCGCTGGCCCGAGGTGACGGCCAGGCCGCGCAGCTTGCCCGAGCGCACATGGGGCGCGCCGGTGAGCGCGAGGTCGAACATCACCGGCACGTTGCCGGAGATCACGTCGATCACCGCGATCGGGTTGGCCTTGTAGGGCACGTGCACCATCTGCGTCTCGGTGATCGACAGGAACAGTTCGGTGGCCAGGTGGCCGGTGCTGCCGACGCCCGCCGTGGCGTACGAGATCTGGTTCGGCCGCTTCTTCGCGAACGCCACCAGTTCCTTGATGGTCTTCACCGGCAGCGACGGGTGCACGTTGATGATGGTCGCGGTGTTCGAGATGTTCACCACCGGGGTGAAGTCCTTGAACACGTCGATCGGCAGTTTCGTGTTCAGCGCCGGGGTTGACGAGAACGCCCCGGAGGTGACCATCAGCGTGTAACCGTCGGGCTGGGCGCGCGCCACCGCCTCGGCGCCGATCATGCCGGCGGCACCCGTGCGGTTCTCGACCACCACGCCCTGGCCCCAGCTCTCGGTGAAACGCTGGCCGACCAGCCGTGCCATGGTGTCGGCGGAACCGCCGGCGCCGAACGGCACGATGATGCGGATCGGCTTGGCCGGATACTGCTGGGCGGCTGCCGGCAGTGCGACGGCCAGCGGCAGCGCGCCCGCCAGTGCCGCCAGCGCGGTGCGGCGGGCCGTGAGGAACGTGAGGGCCGTACGGGCCGTGCGATTCATGGGTGCGGACGACTTCTCGTTCATCGAGCGGTTTCCCCGGTTGTGGTCGTGGAGGTGGAGGGAAGCAGGCAGGACGCGCCTGCCTCAGCCGCGGGCGTCGCGGATCATGTTCTTCGCGATCACCAGCTGCTGGATCTGGCTGGTGCCCTCGAAGATGCGGAACAGGCGCACATCGCGGTACAGCCGTTCGATCGGGTACTCCTGCATGTAGCCGGCGCCACCGTGCACCTGCACGCAGCGGTCGGCCACGCGCGAGCACATCTCGGAGGCGAACAGCTTCGCGCAGGACGCCTCGGTGGCGATGTTCGCGCCTTCGTCGGCCAGCCGCGCGGCATCGAGCGTCATGCAGCGCGCGGCGTAGATCTCGGTCTTCGAGTCGGCGAGCATCGCCTGCACCAGCTGGAAGCCGGCGATCGGCTGGCCGAACTGTTCGCGCTGCATCGCGTAGGCGAGCGTCTCGTCGAGCATGCGCTGCGCGATGCCCACGCACACCGCCGCGATGTTGAGCCGCGCGCGGTCGAGCACCTTCATCGCAGTCTTGAAGCCCTGCCCCTCGACGCCGCCGATCAGCGCGCTGGCCGGCACGCGCACGTCCTGCAGGATAACGTCGGAGGTATGCGAGCCGCGCTGGCCCATCTTGCGGTCGGGCGGCGCGGTCGTGAGGCCCGGCGTGTCGCGCTCGACGATGAATGCACTCACCCCGGCCGCGCCCTTCTTCGAGGCATCGGTGCGCGCCATCAGCGTGAAGATCGACGCCTCGGGCGCATTGGTGATGTAGCGCTTGGTGCCGTTGATCACGTAGTGGTCGCCGTCGCGCCGCGCGAAGGTCTTCAACCCGCCGGCATCCGAGCCGTTGTCGGGCTCGGTCAACGCGAAGCTGCCGATGATCTCGCCGGCCGCGAGGCGGCGCAGGTAACGCTCTTTCTGCGCCGGCGTGCCGTCGATCACGATGCCCATGCCGCCGATGCCGTTGTTGGTGCCGACATACGAACGGAACACCGGCGAGGCGTAGCAGAGCTCGAACGACACGTGCATCTGCTCTTCGGTGGTCAGGCCCAGACCGCCGTACTCCCTCGGCAGCGCATAGCCGAACAGGCCCATCTCGCGCATCTCGGCGACGATGGCCTCGGGCATCGCATCGGTCTCGGTGACTTCCACCTCGGCCGGGATCAGCCGCTCGCGCACGAAGCGGCGGATCGCGTCGAGCAGCAGCCCGAGGGTCTCGGCGTCCTGGATCATCGGCGGTCAGTCGGCGTTGGCACCGGACTTGCGGACGACTTCGCCCCAGCGCTTCAGCTCGGAATCGATCAGCCGGTTGAAGTCGGCCGGTGCGCCACCCATCGCCTCGATGCTCAGGTCGGACAGGCGTGCCTGGGTCACCGGCATCGCGAGCAGTCGGTTGGTCTCGGCGTTGACCTTGTCGATCACTGCCTTCGGCGTGCCGCGCGGGGTGATCAGGCCGAACCAGGCATAAGAGAGGTAGCCCGGCAGGCCGGCCTCTTCCACCGTCGGCACGTCGGGCAGGATGGCGCTGCGTTTGGGCGTTCCCATCGCCAGCGCGCGCAGCTTGCCAGACTTGATCTGCGGCACGTAGGGCGGCAGGTTGTCGATCGCGATATTGATGCCGCTGGAGGTCATCAGGTCGGACAGAACCATCGCGCTGCCCTTGAACGCGGCAAACGTGAGGTCGATGCCGGCCATGGTCTTGAACAGCTCGCCCGACAGGTGGCCGGTGGTGCCGATGCCGGGCGCGCCGAACACCAGCTTGCCCGGGTTGGCCCGCGCCGCAGCGATGAACTCCTTCAGGGTCTTCTGCGGCGCGCTGGCGTTGACCACGAACGCGTTCGGCGTCTGGCCGACCGCGACGACCGCCTCGAAGTTCTTCGGGCTCCAGGAAAGCTTTCGGTACAGCGTCGGGTTGATGCCCGAGACGCCCGCCGTGGTCATCATCATCGTGTAGCCGTCGGGGTTGGCGCGTGCCGCCATTTCGGCGCCGATGTTGCCCCCGGCACCCGGCCGGTTGTCGATCACGAAGGTCTGGCCCCAGCGGTCGCCGAGGTGCTGGGCGACCACCCGGGCCAGGATGTCGGTGGTACCGGCTGGCGGAAAGCCGACGATGAAACGGACCGATCGATTGGGAAAGTCGGCCGCTGCATCCCGGGCCTGCGCCAGCGCCGGTGTGCTCGATGGGGCCGACAGGGCGAAGACGGCCAAGGAGGCCACTGCGAGTCCGGCGATACGGTTGCGCGTCATGCGGTTTCTCCTCCGTGGCGTTATGCTCCCACATTGTGATCTGGTGGGCTCCAGCCTGTTTCCGGCTTCATCGGATTGTAACGGTGGCGAAACCTTTGCGGCTACGATGACCACTCCTGACGTACTCCGCGTCCTGGACTGCTGGCTCTGGCGGATCGATCCTTCGACAGAACGGGTCGTCACGATGGGCGGCAGCCAGCCGCTCGGCACGGCAGCCGCATCCTGGCGGACAATGCTCAGGCAGTGTGCGATCGATGATCGGCATGCCGTACTCCAGGCGGTGCGCCTGCTCAGGTCGTCCGAGGAAGACGGTACGCTGCGCGTGGAGAACCTCGCGATACCAGCCGCTGGCGGACACGGCCACCACGTCGACCTGCTGATCGGCCGCCAGCGCAATGGCGCCGGCGCACCGGACTGGTCAGGCATGGTGTCGAGGCGCTGGCCGACCGCTTGCCGACCCGCGCCAGCGGAGGAACCGTCAGCGGCGTCCGCGGCCGGGGAACTCGACGCCGCCGGCCTGGGCTGGTGGTCGATGGAGAACGTGGAAGACGACCTGTCACTGTCGCGTACCGCCGCACGCCTGATGGGGTTCGGCGACAGCGCATGCACGGTACCGCTCGGCACCTGGCTCGCCGCCTCACCGCCGCAGGAGTATCCGCGACTGATGCGGCAGATGGAACGCATCCTCGATGGCAAGAGCGACCGCTTCGAACTCGACCTGCATGGCCTCGATCCGGCGCGGCCGCAGGCGGGGCTCAGGCTGACCGCGTTCCGCGCGCGCGCCCGGCAATGAACTGGTCGGCGTGATCGAAGCACTCTCCGGCATCCCGGCGCATCCACTCCAGCGACCATCGCCCACGGGTCCGCCCGGCGCGCCCTCCCGCGCCGGGTCGCAACCGTCGACCGATACCGGGCTCGACCGCGACTCGCTGGTGCGCGAGATCCACCACCGGATCAAGAACCACCTGCAGGGGATGACCGGCCTGATCGAGCGCTACCGCAGTGACTATCCAGGCCTGGGCGAAGCGCTGGATGCCATCGGCGGCCAGTTGCACTCGATCGGCACGGTCTACGGCCTGCTCGCCCGATCCGGCCGCAGCGACCTGGCGCTCGACGAGATCGCGCAGGCGGTGACCGACGGTCTCTCCGGCATCGCGGTCAACGGCGTGCAGACCCGGTTTCCCGACGGAATGGGCTGCTGGCGAATCGCCGAGCAGCATTGCGTGGCCATCGCCCTGGTGGTGAACGAACTGCTGATGAACGCCATCAAGCACGGGGGAGCGCGGCCTGGCATGCCTCCGGTGGCCGCCGAGTGCGAACTCGTCCCGCAGGGCTGTACGCTGCGCATCCGGAATGATGGCACCCTGCCGCCCGGGTTCGACTTCGATGCCGGCACGGGTGCGCGCACGGGCCTGCAGCTGGTGCGCGCGATGCTCCCGAGCCGCGGTGCGAAGCTGTCCATTCGCGCGGTGGACGACAAGGTGGAGGTGTCGCTGCTGCTCGAGCCGCCCGTCCTGTCCGCCGCGCCAGGCCCGACGGGTGCGATTTCCCATGCAGAAGAACCGCGTATTCGACCCTGAAAAGGTAGAATGCTTTTGAAGACAGCCCGATTCGACAAGCGAGCCGTAGTCCGCCCCCATGACAGCGCCCACCGAGACCGACGTGGCAGACGATCTTGCGCCGAAGGCGGTGATGATCGTCGATGACGATCCGCTGATACTCACCACCATGCGCGACGGGCTGCAACGCGCGGGTTACACCGTATGGGCGGCAGCCTCCGCAGAGGACGCGCTCGAGCTCACGCGCGAAGCGATGCCCGATGCCGCGCTGATCGACATGCGGATGCCGGGCATGAGCGGGCTCGAACTGGCCGAGGCCCTGCTCGACCGCGCGCCCCTGGCGATCGTCTTCCTGTCCGCCTATGACGACCTCGAACTGGTGCGCGAAGCGGCCACCCAGGGCGCCTATGGCTACCTCGTGAAGCCCGCGCTGATCCGCCACATCGTTCCTGCCATCGAATCCGCGATGGTGCGCGCCCGCGATGTCGCCCAGATCGAGGACGAACAGGAGCGGTTGCGCGGCGCCCTCGAAGGGCAACAGGAAATCAGCGTCGCGGTCGGCATCATGATGGAGCGACAGCGTCTTTCTCGCAACGCAGCATTCAATTACCTGCGCAGCGAGGCGCGCAGCGGACGTCGCAAGCTGCGTGACGTCGCAAACGAATACATTGCGGCCGAAGAACGACTGAACCGCGCCGACGACTGACCGCGCGGGGCCATTGCCGGGCAGCCCCCCGGCCAGGTCGGCCAGCTGCGGCCGCCCCGGCCGGCGATCGTCTCCGCTCGGCCCTGGCAGCCTGCACGGACGTGGTTGGCCTAAAGGAATCGCCGCCAGCGCCGTTACCCAGTCTGTCGCTACAACGCGACCCTGTTCATCCGCGGCCGGTCCTGCACCGTCGGCCACCGGAGCTTTGCGCCATTGCAGGCGCCACCCGACAACCTGTTCGAGGAACTGTTCGATGGCTGAGTCCCTGCCTTCGACCCAACCGTCGATTGCCGCACGCATGGCGATTGCAGTGGGTACTTGTAGCATCGGAGCGGCATCGGCTGCGGCTGCCTGGGGCGCCTGGCCGGCGCTCGCCGCCGCCAGCGGCGCGGCGCTCGGCTGTGCCGCCGGCATCCTGGCGGCCTTTCACTGGCTGGAACGCACCGATGCAGCCCGCCTCGCGTGCGCCCGAGAAACCGAAGCCGGGGCGGCGCTGGCCACCGCCAGGCTGCTGGAGGCACAGGGCAGGCGATCGATGCCACCTGCGCGGCTGCACCGATACTGGCCCGCCACGTCATCACCGCACGCGACCAGACCCGGGAGGCGACCGAATCGCTGACCGGCAGCCTGCTGTCGCTGGTCGAGCGACTGAACGCCAGGGGCGCGGGCGACGACGAAGGCGAGGCGACCTCGGCGATCCACGAATCCGAGGGCACGCTGCGCCCGGTCGTCGGGACGCTCGAGGCATTCGTCGACTCGCGCGACGCGCTGGTCAGCGAGGTCGCCACGCTCGCGGCCTTCTCGAGCGAACTGAAGTCGCTCGCGGCCGATGTTGCCGACATCGCAAGCCAGACGAACCTGCTGGCACTGAACGCGGCGATCGAGGCGGCACGCGCGGGCGAGCACGGGCGCGGCTTCGCCGTGGTCGCCGACCAGGTGCGAAAACTGTCCACGCAGTCCGGCGAGACCGGCAAGCGGATCACCGCGAAGCTGGACACCGTCAGCGCCCGGATGATCGCGCTGCTCGAATCCGCGCGGCAAAACGCCGAGGCCGACCGGCAGTCGGTGACCGAAACGCGTGCATCGATCGAATCGGTGCTGGGCAGGCTGTCGCAGGCGGTTGGTAGTCTCACCCAGAGTTCGTCGCAACTTCGCGCAGATCGCACTGAAATCGGCAAGCGCATCTCGGAACTGCTCGTGGGATTCCAGTTCCAGGACCGTACGAGCCAGATGCTGACCAAGGTGACCCGGGACCTCGACGAACTGACCGGCGCGATCGCGCCAGGTGCCAGCCACCCGATCGATCCGGTACGCTGGGTGGAGTCGATGCGTGCCGGCTATGCAATGAGCGAGCAGCACGCGAACCACGACGTGGCAACCGGCAGCGGCGCGGGCAGGCGGGTCGGCGCCGGCAGCAGCTTCACCATGGTCTGATGGCCACGCAGACCGTACCTTTGCCAGGACCATCATGGTTGTCGATGACTCGGCCGGCATGCGGCAAGTCGTCGGCATTGCACTGAGGATCGCCGGCTACGAGGTGCTCGACCTTCCGCTCGAAGACCCGACCGCCTGCACGCTCTTCGACCTGCCGCCCCCGAAGGACCACGCCCAGTTGCAGCGTGCCGCCTCGGCCTTCGCCGAGGGCTCCGATGCCACCGTCACCTTCTATCCCGAGGACGGTGTGACGCCACACCTGCTCGTGCAGAGCGCCGATGCGGCGATGTACCACGCGAAAGAACAGGGCTGCAGCTGCTACCGCTTCTTTACCCGCGCGCTCAACGCCCGCGCGGCCCGATCGCTGGCGATCGACCTGTCCCCGAGGCCTGCAGCGCCGGCAGGATGAACAGGCGGTTACGGCGATACACTATCGACGGACGCTTCACCCGACGGACTGCCATGACCTCCACGAACCACCCGCCGCGCACCGGCGGCCAGATCCTCGCCGACCAGCTGCGCATCCATGGTGTGG
>CAMDXD010000124.1 GCA_945877995.1 Bordetella parapertussis | reverse complement strand
GAGGCAGAAGTCTTCCTCGTCGGCGGTGAACCGATCGGCTACAGCGGCTATATTTGCGAGTTGAGAAGCTGAGCGCTGGCGCCTGCAGTCGATTCAGCATCCGGAACGACAACGGACTGGAATTCATGAGTGCTGCAACCCGTTGTCGGGCAACCGCACAGTCTTCGCCGGCTTGCGATAGGCCACCACCCAAATGAACGGGATCCGGATGGCAACGCGGATCACACCGCAGCGATGATCTTCTTCAGCCACTCCTTGGCCCGCTTGGGCAGCAGCCGCTGCACCAGCCGCTGGGACTTTATCCGAAGCACGGGCCTCAGCCCCTTCGAGAACCCAGGCGACATTTCCCGAACCTCCTGCAGCGTGTGCCTCAGTTCCGCCTCGTAGACTTCATACATGCGCGCAGGCGGCGGACCAGTGTCGGTGTACTCGGCGGACAGGCGATCGAACGAGCCGTCCTGCAGGAACTGCAACTGATGGAAATGGTAGAAGATCAAAGGGCTTCCATCGCTGGTGAACCGTGGCCGCCCGTCATTGCCAGCGCCCGCTTCGGCGATGTCATAGCGCGCATAGTTCCATGGCGCGATGCCGGCGCCGGGGTGCTGCAGCACATGCAACGATGCGTAGCGGGCGGGCCACGCGTCCAGATACTTCTGGTCCGCCATGCGGTCATCTTCGAGCTTGTAGAAGCACCATTCGATGCACTGGTCGCGCCAGCGACGCAGGCAGGAAAGGCCTTGCTCGTCGCGCCGGAAGCTCACCCATTCGACGCAGAATCGTCCACGAATCTCGAGGTGGCGCAGGGGCTCCACGAATCGGTGCTCGATGATGGCGATGGATGCATCTCCGATCTCCTCGAACAGGGGATCGACGCTGGAAAAGAAATACAGGTCTGCATCGAGGTAGGTGATGCTGTCGATCTCGGGATAGCGGTCGAGCAGGTACCACGGCAGGCACGGCGAGAGCGTCCAGCAGTATTCCGGCAGGCTGCGTCCGGGCTTCACGGCAAGAAGCGCCTGGTCCTCCACGTCGGCCAGGGATAGCCGTACGGTCCGTGGTGGATCGATCCGATCGAGCAGCCTGCGCGCCTCCTCGTCCATGCAAAGGACGTATGTCTGCGACTGGGGGCAATATGCGGCGAGCGAGCGCAGCATCGCCAGCCCCTTGACCAGGTAGTTACTGTCGAAAAGCGTGCAGAAGAATGGCATCGATACGCCCCCTCAGCCTGGCCGCCGCGGCTGCTCGAGGCATCTTTCGAGCATTAGCACGAGCGACTCCATGCGCTGGCGATAGGTATGCTCGCGCAGCGTCCGGGCCTGCCCGGCCCGGGCGATCTCTGCTGCCTCGTCCGGATGCTCGAGATAGTGACGAATCAGGCGTGCAGCCTCCTCGGCGTCGGAATAGACGACCACTTCCCGACCTGGCTCGAACAACTGCGCGAGGTTCCGCTTGCTGTCGGTGATCAGCAAAGTACCCACACCGGTCGCCTCGTACAAGCGCATGTTGTTCGCATTATCCTCGGCGACATCGATGTGCCTGTTGAAGGTCACGTGGCTCCGGGCGATCGCGCGGTACATGTCAAGCGCCCAGACTTCGCCGCGGTGGCGCTCGCGTATCGGCGAGTCGTGCCCCAGCCGCTCGGCGCCATAGCCGAAGAACTCGATCGGTGTATTGCGCGCGAGGTATTCCAGCATGGGCAGCGCGCGCCCGTGATGACGGCTGATTCCGCCGACGAAACTCGCCCCGATATCGCGCGTGACCGTCCCGATACGATCGAGCACTGCAGGTTCGAAGGCGATAGGCAGGTACTGCGCAGCGATGCCGAGCGCGCGCAGGCGGGGCACGTAATGCGGAAACGACGTGGTGATCAGATCGTAATTGGCCAGGTATTCCGGCGGAGGCAGCGGACTGGCCGTCTGTCCGACGATGCGGCCCACATGCGGGCGCAGGCGGTGCGCCATCTGGGGCGTCATGAACCAGAGGTCCTGGCAGTAGAGGATGTCCGGCTGCATCGCCTCTACCTGCGCCAGTGCGATCCGCGCGAACCCCGACAGCGCACACGCCAGCGACCCGATGACGGGCAGGCGGAAATACCGATGCGGGATGCGCATCTGCGCGGCAGCCACGCGCACGCCCGTTTCGCGCGCCCATGCACGCTGCAGCGGTTCGCAATTGACGATCAGGTCGCTCGCCTGGTGCCCAAGATCGTTGAGATGGCGGGAATAGAAATCCGACGTGCCGAAGGCCAGCGCGAGCAGCGCTGCATGCTGGTTCGCATAGCTCGTCTGCGCGAGTCCGGGCTCGCTGCGGTAGCGGGCTGACAGCACATCGGGATAGTAGCTGTCGAGGATCGCAATCTTCATGCGGGCTCTCCTGCGCCGGTCGCGACCGGGTCGACGCGCAGGATTTCGTCGGCGATATCCTCGATCGCCGGGTCGTGCGTGATGAACACGATGATCCCGGCACTCATGCGCTCACGCAGCCGGGAAACCAGCTCGGTACGTACATGCCGATCGAGTGCGCTGGTTGCCTCGTCCAGGATCAGCACCTGCGGGTTGCGCACGAGCGCGCGCGCGATACCCAGCCGCTGACGCTGTCCGCCCGAGAAGTTCTCGCCCAGGTAGCTCAATCGCGTGTCCAGGCCCTCGCCAAGGCCGCGAACCATCTCACCCAGGCTGACGACATCGAGCGCCTCGTGGAGCGCCTCTTCGGACGCCTGCGTCCCCAACAGGAGGTTTTCGCGAAGCGTTGTCGAGAATATCTTCGATTGCTGCTCGACCAGCGCAAACCGGCGCCGGGCAACCGCCGGGTCGATGGCCCCGTCGTTCACGAGGACCTCACCGCGGTCAGGCGTGGTGAGCCCGAGCAGGATGTCGGCAACGGTGGATTTTCCCGCCCCCGAGGGACCGACGATCGCGTAGGTGCGCCCGGCCTCGAACCGGAAGTCGATGCCGGACAATACCTGTCCGCGCTCACCATAGCCGAACCAGACGTCGCGCAGCGTGATCGACCGCACTTCAGGCGCGGGCAGCACCGTCGATGACACGGGTTCGCGCGAAGCCAGTTCGACCAGGGCGCCGATATCCTTCACCGCACGGATGTCGGTAAAGACCTGGGCGCCGGCAGTGACCATCTGGCCGAGGGCAGCAAACACGCGAATGACGATCACCGTGGCGGCGATCAGAGTCCCGGCGGCAGCCTCGACATCCGAACCTGGCCGCAACACGATCGCGGCGATGAGCAGGAGGCCGATTGCAGGCGCCGTACGCACGGCCGACTTGATCGCATCGATGACCACGAGCATGCGGACGTACGTCCGGATCTGGCTGGCATACGTCTGGATCACGAAAGAACCCGCCTGCAGCGATCGGATCGAACGCAGGCTGTTGAGCGCCTCGATGAACGTAGTGCCGAGTTCGCGCGACAAGTCGACTGCGCGGGCATTGATCGCGAGAACCCGATTCATCAGCAGGCTGATGCCCGCGAGCGAGACCGCGAGGAAGCCGGCAACCCAGAAGAACCATGCCGGCGAAAACTGGTAGAGCACCGCAAGGGCGACACTGGCCGTCGCAGCGCCAACAGCCGCCTGCATCAGGTTTGCGAGGATCGTCCCGCTCTTGAACGTGTCGTCGCCGGCCATCGTGATGTAGTGGCCGACCGAGCGGGTGTAGACCCGGCTCATCGGCTCGGCCATGACGATATGGGCAAACACCTTGCCCGAAAGCGCGCGATGCACCCGCTTTCCGAGCCAGGTGGACAGCACCGTCAGCAGGTACCCGAGCGCGACGCGGGCCAGCAGGACGATGACGAACAGCCACAGCCAGGTACGCGGTACGGGCTCCAGGCCAAACACCGCCGCCACGCGCGTCCAGAAAGCCGTGACCGCGGATTCGGCTGCGATATTGCCTGGTGCGAGCGGGATCATCAGGCTGGTCGCCGCATACTCGAGTACGAGGGCGAGCAGCGTCATGGCGACGACAAGATGGAACGCCTTGAACGTGCGCGCGACATAGACCACGTATGCCGCGAGTTGCCTTGCGTCGAAGAGCAGCCCTCCCCGCTTGGCTGGGGAATCCTGGGGCGCCCGAGACTGGAACTCCGGAGCGCCGGTATTCACCGCCCGGCGGTTCATTTGATCGCCGATCGCAGCAGCGCGGCAAAGCCCTCGATATCGCATCCCCGCTCGCGCAGCAGCGTGACTACCTGGACATCCCGTTCCAGCGTCGAGAGCGCTTCCTCGTAGAGCAGGTTCGCGACGTGGAAGCAAAGCAGTCCGACGCGGCACTCGACAGGCATGGCCATCGCCACATCCGGGCGCAGGGCAAACACTGCGTCGCACTCGTTGAGGTAGGTACGGTAGCCTCGGGCTGGACGCCCGTTGCGGCCAACCGCGCGGATCGGCTTCACGTCGAGCAGTTCATAGCCGAGCCCGTGCAGGTACTCGCAAGCCTCCCAGAAGAGCCCTGCCCCGCGCATCAGAGGCTGCGCGAGCAATGTCGCCTCCATCTCGATCCCGACGATGCGATGCTGCTCCAGCAGGGCATGGGCCCCCTGCAGGATCGACAGCTCCGTGCCCTGCGTATCGAGCTTGACGAAGATCGGCGAATCCGGAGCTTCCTCGCGGACGACATGCTCCAGCGTCATCGTCTCGATCGGACGCTCCACCACCGGAAAGAAATAGTCGAGGTTGGTGACACGGTGCTTCATTGACGGCGGAATCTCGGGCGGCAGCAGGCTTGAGCCGGTATCGACGTTCGTGACATAGAGCGTCTGGATTCCGCCCTCCCGGCTCAAGCCAGTCGTGCAGGCGCGCACCCTGCAAGGCCACACCCAGTCGTGCAGATAGCCGAGGTTCGTTGCATTGGGCTCGACGGCGATCCATGACGTAGCGGGTGACAGCAGGAAAGGCAGCCACTTCTCGTGTGGATAGAAGGAGGCGCCGACATCGACGCACACCGCCCCCGGTACATGGGGCGATAACGCTGCTGCAATCCGCCAGGGCAGCGTGACCGACCTCAGCCGGTTCTTCAACCGCTTCGGCACAAACCCGCGGAAAGACTGCATCAGGCCCATCCGACAGTCCTTTTCATTCGCCCCCAGACGCGGCGCGACAGGGTGATGTCAGAAAAAACGACCTGCAAGGCGACGCGTTGCCCTTCACTGATAAGCCCTCCGCGATGCAGCAGGCGAGCCCCGTCGAACACGACGAAGGTTCCTGCCGGCCCGATCATGCGACGCTCTTGCGCCGCGACTTCGCCCTCGAGTTCGCCGCCGGGCATCACATCCCAGCCGAAGTGGGAGTTGAATCGCAGGGGGCGGGGCAGGCGCATGAAGTGGCGGCGGAAAGGTTCGGAAGCCATGGACTGATGATAGGCCTTGGCGTAGTAGGCATGGAGCGGCGAGCGGGGGTCGTTGCCCGCGTTCCCGACCACGCGCCCGACGATCTCCTGCAACGGCCCGCAACCGAGGCGCTCGTAGACCTGCGGATAACAACCGGTCGGTCCGTGGCTGTCCGTCACGTCGGTGAGATACACGATGGCCTTCGGAAAGGATATCGATTCGTCCAGGTGCGCGTACAGGGTCTCGGGCGGGCGCGGCAAACCGTCGATTGCGTTCTTCCACCAACTCGATTGGGCAACGGACAGTTCCAGTGACAACCCCACCACGCGAGTAGGACGGCCGACGTATGCACTGACCGCTTCCAGCATGCCCAGGGAAGCGAACGTCCGGTTGAGGGTGGCGATCAGGCGCCGCACGGTTCGCCCGCGATCGACGGACAGGTCGCTGCGGCGAAGCCGGCCGGCACTGGCTGCAGCTTCAAACATCGAAACATCAGCGGCAGCGATAGCCTGCAATTCGGCAACGATCGATTCAGGCAACCGTCCGAGCACATGCCTGCGGGTCGACAGTTCCACCGCGGCCGCGATCGCCTCATCGGAATCGAGCCTCAGCCGACCCAGTGCCGGCGGCCGGATGTACCAGGCGAACTCTTCAGCCATCAGGCGGGCGCATTCGGCCGCAAGTTCGCTCACGAAGATCCGCTCGAACTCATCGGAGCACTGGGCAGCCATCGCGCGGAACACCTCGTCGAGCGCCGCCCTGGCCTGCCGCTGCAGCCTGCCGCGCGCCGATGCGTCGAGCGCGCCCCCGAACCTGCACACGGCCTTGTAGGCGTTGTCGAAGTCGGCAACCGACGACTGCTCCACGTCGAACGCCGGTGTGTCGAACCGGAACGCCGGGTGCGAATCGTAGTTCTGTTCAAGCAGCTCAGAGACATTCATGGCGGGCGATGAGGCGCGAGGGTACGAGAGTGTGCGGGTGGCAACGGGCTTGAAGAGTCCGGGTCAGGAAATGAGCGCGCGCGCGAACGTCGTGAATGACGGAAGTCCGGCAAATTTCTGGAACGCATCGAGCAATCGTTCGTCGGTGCATGGCTTCACATTCGACGCACGCCAGAACTCGACGAAACCGTCTCGCAGTTCGCGCTCCACGTCGGAACCCTCCAGATTGTGCATGTAGTAGAAGGCAAGCGCCTCGCGTTGCATCGTCTCCCGCGGCAACGGCGCGACCCTCGCGTCGCGCAGCAGAGCCTTGTATTCGGGGAGGCTGCGCGCAGTACGGCAGAACCCGAACGAGTGATGCGGGTGACGTGCACAGGCAATGCTCGGCACCCCGAGGTAAGCCAGCTCGTGCGCGACCGTGCCGTAGACAGTCACGCCGCATGCGATGCCTGCACGCGCAAGCCGGGCATTGCTCGCCTCCGCCGTCAACCAGCGAGCGGCAGGATAGGCGGCGCGGAACTCGGCAACAGCGTGATCGCTGTCGACGATCTGGTTGGGATGCGGTTTCAGGAAACAGGCGATGCCCGCTTCTTCGAGCGTCTCGACCGTCACCGCAAGCCAGCGCCAGAAATCGGGGAAGACAAGGTCCTGGAAAACGTGCGGACTGTCATAGAAATCATGCAGGAACACGACTACCGACCCCGCGAGCCCCTCGGGCAGGTCCGAATCCGAATAAGCGTAGGCTGATCGCCGCATGTAGCTGGTCGCCGCGTCAACGGTGCCGGCGAGCCGGGACTCCAGCCCTGCCCGCGCCTCGTCCAGGCGGGCCTCGGCCCCGGGCAGCATGGCGAACCTGCGCGCATAGTCGGACGCGTCTCGCGTGTGGAACGGATCGTCTTCAGTCAGTCGCTTGCCAAAGCGCCCGAGGTTGCCGAACGACCACACGGGAATGCCCTGCGCCAGTGCGACCCGCACGGGAATCCCGTGCACCAGGTAGCTTGTATACGAGGTCAGGTACACCCGCGGACGAACGGCCGTGAACCAGGCACTGGCACGGCGTACCGCACGTATGGACGCGCAGAGGAGATCAAGCACCAACGGATCGCATGCATCGAAGCGCGGCGACGGCCTGAGCCGCAGGTAGGAATCGATCAGCAGATCGAGCAGTTCGATGCCATCCACGCGCAGCGTCGAAGGGGCTGGGCTGGCGCGCAGGGTCGACCAGAGTTCCCGCGCAAGCCTTCTTTCCGCGATCCACTCGAACGGCGACACGGAACCAGCCAGCCTGCAACCGACGCCCTCCACCAGGTTTCCGTAAGCCCTTATCCATGGCGCATCACGCAACCTCGCCGCCACGGCGCCGCGCGCCGCGCGCGCGCGCCATCCCCGCCCCATCGCCCCGGAACCTGCGATGGCCACCAGTCGCGCATCCGTCAATCCATGTTCGCGCATGCGCGCCACGAGCGCACCGAACAGCAGGACGTAGAAGCGGTCGTAAACCAGTTGCACTGCTGCCGTCGTGCCCGGTATCGCATCGCGTGGTGCGTCTTGCCTCGCACGACGCGCGCCGATGACATCGAATGTCGCTGGTGTGAGCAGGGGGTCTGCCATGCATAACGACCGCACACGCACGACCCACCGGGGCACAGGCGTGTCTTCAGGACGAGACAAGGACCGTCCCCAGGCGCGCGCACGCCGATCGTGACGCGGGTAGAAAGGCCATCACCCCAGCAGGTCCCAGGTCAACGGATCACCGCGCCGCACGGCCTTCTTCACGGTACGCCCGAGTACAAGAGGCCACTCGCCGCTGGAGAGCGGCCCACCGGGGCGGATGGCGCGTACGTTCTGCCGGGTGATCACGTCCCCCGGATTGAGGTCGGAGACTACGCGAAGTCCACGGCGATAGATGAGCGACCGGCGCTCGGACGCGCTGGGTCCGTAGGACACATGCCCGATCGATTGCCACGCGCGCTCGGTCTCGACCACGAGCGCCTCCATCTCGGCGGGCTCGAGCGAGAATGCCGAATCAACGCCGCCCTCGGCGCGGGACAGGGTGAAATGCTTTTCGATGACAGCCGCACCGAACGCGACTGCAGCCACGGCGGCGCCAACGCCCATCGTGTGGTCGGACAGGCCGACCTCGCACGCGAACATGTCCCTCATGTGAGGCAGTGTCGCGATATTGCTCTGCTCCGGGGTCGCCGGGTATGAACTGGTGCACTTGAGCAGTACGAGATCGCGGCAGCCAGACTCGCGCGCCGCAGTGACCGCACGCTCCAGTTCGGAAACAGACGCCATGCCCGTGGAGATGAGCATCGGCTTCCCGGTCGACGCCACCTTGCGTATCAGTTCGAGGTCGGTATTTTCGAAGGATGCAATCTTGTAGAACGGAGCGTCCAGGGACTCGAGGAAATCGACGGCGGTCGCGTCGAAAGGGGTGCTGAAGGCGATGAGGCCACGCTGCGCCGCGCGATCGAAGATGGGCCGGTGCCATTCCCAGGGCGTATGCGCATCCTCGTAGAGGGAATGGAGCGTCGTGCCGTGCCAGAGGTTGTTCTTGTCGGAGACCAGGAAATCACCGTCGGCGAGATCCAGTGTCATCGTGTCTGCGGTGAATGTCTGTATCTTCAGTGCGTGCGCGCCCGCGGAGGCTGCGGCATCGACGATGCTCAACGAGCGCTCGAGCGAGTGGTTGTGGTTGCCCGACATCTCCGCGATGATGAACGGCGGTGCATCCCGTCCGATCCGGCGCCCGGCGATTTCGAAGCCTGTACTCGCGCTCATCGTCAGATCCTCAGGAAGTTGAGCAGCACGTAGAGCGACGGATCGTACACATTCGGCTGGCGCTCGTAGTCCAGGAACAGCGCGGCATCGGCGATGTTCCATGACACGTGGCCCATGAGCAGCATCGCCATCAGCGTGTCGCTGGCTGCGATGCGCAGGAACGGCTGGCCAGCCAGCTCGATCCGATCCCCCGCAAGAGACTGGGCCGGCCCGATCGCCTCATGGCGCAGGTCGATCACGAACCGGCGCCCGCTCGTGCTCCAGTCGAGGACGATCCGCCAGTCCGGGAAGTCCTGTCGCCTGGACTGCTGCTGCCAGAGGCGCGCCCGTGCGTAGGCCACCAGTCGGTCAGCTGGAACCGCCGGCGAGAATCTCAGTTTCTCGTGGTCATACAGCGCGCCGGCCAGTTCGCGAGCCACGTAGGCATCCCGCTCAGCTTCGGAATACATGCGGTAGGGCTCGTCGGGCGAACACGTCCCCGACTGCAGGTCGAAGCACTGCCCGGAATTGAGCAGCACGAGCTGCGAGGAGAGCCCTGCCTGCGCCATGGGCTCGCGCACCACCCCCGCCGACGCGGCATGCGAGACGAAGCGGTTCAGATGCCCGCGGCTCCCCCCTACCACGTACTGGTCGGCGAACGGCATCGTCCAGCGGGCACCGATCCTGCCGGCCGCAGCAACGAATGCGGCGACGCGGCCGGAGAGTATCCGTGCGCACTCTGCAGCCTTCTCGTCGTCGCTGAGATTCAGGTAGCACGCCGGATATCCCGAGCCGCCGGAGTACGGCAACAATGCGAGATCGATGCCCGGATGACGCGCCTCGAGGTAGCGCAGCCCGGACTCGTGCAACTGGCAGTCGTTCGCGTTGAACACGGTCGTGCCGCCCCAGCGAACGACCACCTGCGAGTCGATGATGCTGGACATCTCGTTGGCCGGATCGGCCTCGATCATGTCCACGTGCAGGTCGGGGGCAATCTGCATGCCCTGGCGGGGAGGCACCAGATGCACGCGACGGAAATCGAAACCGTTGCTCTTCAGGAAGGCGAGAACGAAGTTCG
>CAMDXD010000123.1 GCA_945877995.1 Bordetella parapertussis | reverse complement strand
AGGGCTGTGTCGAGCGGCTGCGGCCGGTGCTGATGGCCTCGATACTGGCCATGTTCGGCCTGCTGCCGATGGCGGTGGCGACCAGCGTCGGGTCCGAGACCCAGCGGCCGTTCGCCCTGGTGGTGGTGGGCGGCATGGCGACGACGCTGCTGGTGTCGCTGTTCGTGCTGCCGGTGGTCTACCGGATGCTCACGCCGAAGAAACTGATGACGCCGGAAGAGGAGGACGCATGATGCCCGGGCGTGTGCTGTCCTCGCCGGAGCCGCGCATGGCGCTGCGCACGTTCTGCCTGCTGGCGCTGTGCGCGGCCGTGCTGTGTACACCGCAGCCTGCCTTCCCGGCCGAGGTCCCGCGGGCAGCGGTGCCGGCCCTGCCGGGAGAGGTCGACCTGGCAGCGGTGCTCGCGCTCGCGCGCGAAGCCAGTCCGCGCTTGCAGATCGAGCGCGAAGCGGTCTCTGCCGCCGAGGCCCGGCGCATCTCCGCCGGCGCGCTGCCCAATCCGAGGATCGCGATCGGCCGCAGCCGACCGGCGGGCGGCAGTGCCACGATGTTCGACGGGCGCAACCAGACCGACACGTCGGTCGAGTTTCCGCTGTTGCTGGCCGGTCAGCGCCGCGCGCGCATCGAGGCGGCAGAGCGTTTCATCGATGCAGCGCGCGCCCGGGTGCGGGTCGGCGAGAACCAGCTGGCGGAGGAAGCCGCGGTCGCGTTCGTGGCGATCCTCGCCGTACAGGAACGCATCGACGCGCTGACCGATTCGATCGAGCGCATCGGTCGCATCCGCGACATCGTCGCGGCGCGCGAATCGAGCGGCCTGGCCAGCCGCTACGACGTGGCGCGCGTCGAGATGGAGCGCGCGGCGCTGCAGGCCCGGCTGGCTGAACAGGAAGGCGACCGCGCCGATGCCACCGGTGCGCTGGCGGTGCTGCTCGGCGTGCCTGGCTGGACGCCGAAGGCCTCCGGCCGCCTGGCACCGATCGCGGACGGGATGCCGGCCCATGGCACTGCCGGCAGCGGCCCCTCGTTGCCCGGCAGCACGGCCGGTGCAGCCCCGGCGCTGCGCTCGGCGCTCGCTGCCGGCCATCCATCGGTGCAGTCCGCCCTGCGCGAGGAAGCAGCCGTGGCTGCCTTGATCGAGGTCGCCCGGCGCGATCGTATCCCGGTGCCGTCTTTGGGCATCGGCCGCATGTGGACCCGCGATCCCTATGGCGGCGCGAACTTTCTCGGCCTGTCGGTCGAGGTGCCGTTGTTCGATACCCGGCGCGGACCGCTTGAAGAGGCGCTGTCCGAGGCGCGCGCGGCCACCTTGCGGCGTACGCTGGCCGAGGCCCAGGTCGCCGCGAGCCTCGACCGCTACGAGACCGTTGTGCAGCGACGCAGCGAAGCGCTGCAGCGGTTCGAGGCCGACGCCGCGTCACGCCTGCCGATGCTTCAGGTGATGTCCGAGGATGCCTACCGCTTCGGCCGGGCCAGCATGCTCGAATGGCTCGACGCCATGCGTACCCACCATGAGCAGCGCCTGGTCAGGGTCGACCTGCTGTCCGGCCTGGCCGAAGCGAGGATCCGGCTGAACGCGGCGCAGGGCCTGTTCGGATCGGCGCGCTAGGCGGACGGCTGGTGCCTCTCGCCAGGGTCCTGCGCGTCAGGCGCCGCGCGTGACCGTCGGCCCGGCGAACAGCGAGGTGATCGTGACCTTGCGGATCTCCGGCTGGTCGGGCACCACGTAGAGGATCGGGGTCACCAGTTCTTCGAAGATGCCACGCAGGCTGCGTGCCCCGGTGCGGTACTCGAGCGCAAGGTCGGCGATTTCCTCGAACACCCTCGGTTCGATGGTCAGTTCCACCTGCTCGGCCTCGAACACGGCCTGGCACTGGCGGTAGAGCGAGTTGCGCGGCTCGGTCATGATGCGCACCAGCGCCGCGCGGTCGAGGTCCTGCAGCCGGGCGACGACCGGCAGGCGTCCGGTGAATTCGGGGATCAGTCCGTACAGCATCAGGTCGGTCGGCTTCACCCGCGCGTTCAGGCGGTTGAGGATCGTGTGGTCGTCCGTGCCCGCGGTGGAGATGAATCCGTAGCTCTGGTTGCGCGCCATGATTTCGTCGAGCCCGACGAAGGCACCGCCGCAGATGAACAGGATGCCGGTGGTGTCGATGTAGCGCGCCTGCCCGTCGACGCCGCTGCCGCGAAGGCGCACCAGCGCGCCTTCCATCACGCGCAGCAGCGCATGCTGCACCGATTCGCCGGATACCGCCGCCGGCTGGCCGTCGCGCGCCTTGAGCTTGTCGATCTCGTCGATGAACACGATGCCGCGCTGGGCGGCGGAGAGGTCGCCATCTGCATGATCGAGCAGCCGCTGCAGGATCGCCTCGATCTCGTCGTTCACGTAGCGCGTCTGCACCATCGCAGTCGCATCGGCGGTCACGAAGGGCAGGCCGAGGAAACGCGCCAGCGTCTCGCACATCAGCGTCTTGCCGGTGCCCGACGGGCCGATCAGCAGGATGTTGCTCTTCGCCAGCGGCGTCCCGCGCGTGTGTGCCGCCTCGATCTTGCGCTGGTGCGAGTAGATTGCCACCGCCAGGGTCTTCTTCGCTTCGTCCTGGCCGATCACCTCGAGGTCGAGGTGGCGCACGATCGCCTTGGGGGTCAGCCGTGGTGCGGCCGTGGCGGCTGCGGTCGTGCCGGCGGGCGCGGCCTCGCGGCCGTTACCGGCGACCGGGACAAGGGCAGGCACAGGCAGAGGATCGTTCACGGTCGGCTCATCGCTCCGGCTTCGGATAACATGTGGCTTCGATCAAAACGATGACCGGGTCGGCGGGAACCGCCGGCGGGACACAGGGAGCATCCCCTTTGGCATTCGAACTGAACGTTCCCGTCGGCAGCCATGGCCGGCACGAGGTCACGGTCGCCCACGAGCATACCGCGCCCCACGTCGGCAGTGGCAAGGTCGAGGTGCTGGCAACCCCAGTGCTGGTCAACCTGATGGAAGCGGCCGCCCTGCATGCGGCCGAGCACTTCCTGCCCGCCGGCCACCAGAGCCTGGGCACCCGCCTCGAGATCCGCCACGTGGCGGCGACCCCGGTCGGCATGAAGGTGGTGGCCACCGCCGAGGTGGTGAAGGTCGAGGGACGGCTGATCACGTTCAGGGTCGAGGCGCGCGACGAGAAGGAACTCGTCGGCGACGGGCTGCACGACCGGGTGGTGGTCAATGTCGAGCGTTTCGATCAGCGCGTGCAGGACAAGGTGTCGAAGGCCTGATCGATTTCCGGACGCGTGGCCCACCGGACGCTGCAGGCGCAGTCCGGTTGGCGCAGGCGGGTCCGTTCGTCGTGAATCAAGCGAGGGAGGAGCAGTCATGTCGCGTGTCGCACCGCTGCCGATGGGGTCGGTCCCCGGCCTCGAGGAATCGTTCGATCGTTACCGCAAGGCGCTTGGGTTCGTGCCCAACAGCGCGCTGATCCTGCAGCGCAAGCCGGAGATCCTGAAGGCGCTGGCGGCACTCGCCTCCTCGATCTGGGCACCGGACGGCGAGGTGCCGGTATCGTTCAAGCGGCTCGTGTCCTACATGGCCAGCAAGGCGCACGGCTGCAACTACTGAATGGCCCACACTGCCGGGGCGGCGCTCCGGCTCGGGGTCGATGAAGCTAAGTTCGATGCGATCTGGGAATTCCGTACCAGCCCGCTGTACACGGAAGGCGAGCGCGTCGCGCTCGATTTCGCGATCGCTGCGGCGTCTCAGCCCAACGATGTCACCGACGAACTGATGGACCGGATGAAGCAGCACTGGACCGAAGGCCAGATCGTCGAGATCGCCGCCACCGTGTCGCTGTTCGGCTTCATGAACCGCTGGAACGACTCGATGGCCACGCCGCTCGAGGAAGAGCCGATCGAGGTGGGGGAGAAGCACCTCGCCGGCAAGGGCTGGACAGCCGGCAAGCACGTCGACTGACCGCGCAGCCGGGCCTCGGGTCAAGATCGAACCGGGGTTTCGTCGCGCGCGGCGTATCGTGGGACAATCAGGGTTGTCCACATTCACGGCTGCGATGCAATGGCTCAGTACGTCTACACGATGCATGGGGTGGGCAAGATCGTCCCGCCCAAACGCGAGATCCTCAAGAACATTTCGCTGTCCTTCTTTCCCGGCGCCAAGATCGGCGTGCTCGGCCTGAACGGGTCTGGCAAATCGACGCTGCTCAAGATCATGGCCGGCCTCGACAAGGAGATCGAGGGCGAAGCCACGCCGGCCGCCGGGCTCAAGATTGGCTTCCTCGAGCAGGAGCCGAAGCTCGATCCCGAACAGACGGTGCGCCAGGCGGTTGAATCCGGGCTGGGCGACCTCGAGGGCGCGAAGAAGCGGCTCGAGGAGGTCTATGCGGCCTACGCCGAACCGGATGCCGACTTCGACAAGCTCGCGGAGGAGCAGGCTTCGCTCGAGGCGCTGATCGCCGGTGGCGGCGGGTCGGGCGGTGCCGAGCACCAACTCGAGATTGCCGCCGATGCACTGCGGCTGCCGCCGTGGGACGCGAAGATCGCGACCCTGTCCGGTGGCGAGAAGCGGCGTGTCGCGCTGTGCCGGCTGCTGCTCTCGCGTCCCGACATGCTGCTGCTCGACGAGCCGACCAACCACCTCGATGCCGAGAGCGTCGACTGGCTCGAGCAGTTCCTGTCGAAATTTCCCGGCACCGTGGTCGGCGTCACCCACGACCGCTACTTCCTCGACAACGCTGCCGAGTGGATACTCGAACTCGACCGCGGCAGCGGCATTCCGTGGAAGGGCAACTACAGTTCCTGGCTCGAGCAGAAAGACAACCGCCTGAAGCAGGAAGAGTCGACCGAGTCGGCGCGCCAGAAGGCGATCAAGAAAGAACTCGAGTGGGTACGGCAGAACGCCAAGGGACGGCAGGCGAAGTCCAAGGCGCGCCTGCAGCGGTTCGAGGAACTCAATTCATACGAGTACCAGCAGCGCAACGAGACCTCCGAGATCTTCATCCCGGTGGCCGAGCGGCTCGGCAACGAGGTGATCGAGTTCACCGACGTCAGCAAGGGCTATGGCGACCGGATGCTGATCGACAAGCTGTCGTTCAAGATCCCGCCCGGTGCGATCGTCGGCATCATCGGCCCCAACGGTGCCGGCAAGTCGACCCTGTTCCGGATGATCACCGGCCGCGAGCAGCCCGACAGTGGCGAGGTGAAGATCGGCCACACGGTCAACATCGCCTACGTCGACCAGTCGCGAGACGCCCTCGAGAACGACAAGACGGTCTGGGAGGCGGTGTCGCAGGGCTCCGACATCCTGACGGTGGGCCGATTCGAGATGCCGTCGCGCGCCTACTGTGGCCGCTTCAACTTCAAGGGTGGCGACCAGCAGAAGAAGGTCGGCCAGCTCTCCGGTGGCGAGCGCGGGCGGCTGCACCTCGCGCAGACCCTGCTCAAGGGCGGCAACGTGCTGCTGCTCGACGAGCCGTCGAACGACCTGGACGTCGAGACGCTGCGCGCGCTGGAAGACGCGCTGCTCGAGTTCGCCGGCTGCGTGCTGTGCATCTCGCACGACCGCTGGTTCCTCGACCGTATCGCCACCCACATCCTGGCCTGCGAGGGCGAGTCGCACTGGACGTTCTTCAACGGCAACTACCACGAGTACGAAGAAGACAAGCGCAAGCGCCTCGGCGAGGAAGGTGCCAAGCCCAAGCGCATCCGCTTCAAGTCGATCAGCTGACATCCGGGTCTGACCCCGGGGTCAGACCCGGATGTCAGGCAGCATTCTCCCTATCAGTCCTGCGGGGGAATGCCTTCGGCGCGCACGATGCGGGTCCAGCGTTCGACTTCCGAGGCGAGGAATGCCTGGGCTTCCTTCGCCGTGCTGGGCCTGGGCTCGGCGCCGAGTGCGAACATCGGATCGCGTACCTCAGCCTTTGCCAGCGCCGCTTCCACGATGCCGGTCAACCGGCCCGTCATCGGCGCCGGAAGGTTGCGCGGCCCGGCCAACGCGTACCACGCCTGTACGTCGAAGCCGGGCAGTACGGTCTCGGATACGGTCGGCACGTCGGGCCACAGGGTGAAGCGCTTCTGGGTGGTCACGGCGACCGCGCGCAGGCGCCCGTCCTTGATGAACTGGGTGGAGCCGCCGGGCGTGGTGAACAGCACCGGTATCTCGCCGGCGAGCAGGGCGGTCGGGCCGGCCGTGCCGCCTTTGTACGGGATATGGTTGAGCTGGACGCCGGCGCGTGCCTGGAACAGCACCGCCGCCAGATGCATCCCTGAGCCGATGCCGCCCGTACCGTAGTTGATGCGTCCCGGTTCGGCCTTCGCGTGCGCGATGAGGTCCTGGATCGTCTTCACCGGTGCGCTCGGGTTCGCGAGCACCACGAACGGAGACGACGCGACCATCGATACCATCGAGAAGTCGCGTACCGCGTCGTAGGGCAGTTTGCTGAACAGGCCGGGTGCCGTCGCGTGTCCTGAAGCCATCAGGAACAGCGTGTAGCCGTCTGCCGCGCTGCGCGCAACCGTTGCCGCACCGATGGTGCCGCCGGCACCTGGCCGGCCGTCGACCAGCACCTGCTGGCCGAGCGACAGGCTCAGCTGCTGCGCCATCAGCCGTGCGAGCAGGTCGACCGCGCCGCCGGACGTGAAGCCGTGCACCACGCGCATGGATCTGACCGGCCACTGCTGCTCGGCTGCAGGCTGGGCGGCGACGGGCGCGTTTGCCGCGGCTGCGGACACCGCAGTGAAGAGAAGGAATGCCCGGGGCGCCCGCAGTCTGATGCCGGACCTTGCCTGCACGTTGCGCGGATCGACCCTTTCAGAGGACATAGTGCTCCGGCCTCGGTCCGTTCGGTACAGGCTGGTAGACATAATTGCCCTCGTGCATCATGCGTTCGCGCGACGCCAGGATATCGCCACGCAGCCGATCCATCCGGTCGGCTGGAAACGCCAACCGGCCGTCACGCTTCACGAACCGACCGGCAACCATCACATGGCTCATGTCGGCGGCCTCCGCGTACATGACCACGGCATGTGCTGGATCCCCACCTGGCATCGACGCAAATGTGTTCATGCCTTGCATGCTGATCATAGCGAGGTCTGCCTGCTTGCCCGGCGTGATGGACCCTATGCGGTGGTCGAGGCGCAGTGCCTTTGCGCCACCCATCGTCGCCCAGTACAGGGCATCGCGGGTGTGCGTCGCGTGCTGCGTGGCTGCCGGCCATTGTCCGACCGCGTTCAGGCTGCGATTGTCGAGTTCCCGCTGCTGCTGGAATGCATGCCGCATCACCCACAGCATCGAGCTGTTGAAGTAGGGATCGCAGTCGCTGCCGAGCGAGGGTATGCCGCCGAAGCGCATCATCCGCGCAAGCATCGCTGGCTTCTCGTAGTTGAGGCCTTCGGTCAGGCAGGTCGCGGTGATGGTGCATCCGGCATCGAGCACGATCTCGAGTTCTTCGTCGGAGAAGCAGTTGCCATGCGCGATGTTGTGGTCCGGACCGAGAAGCCCTTCGCGTGCGAGCCGTGGCATGCCGTCCTCGACCTTGCGCAGCCCGGGCCTGCCATAGGTGTGTGCGGAACTGAGCAGGCCATACTCCCGGGCCAGGCGGATGTCGTGCACGGCGACGTCGTATTCGCCCCAGTCGGGCCCGAGGATCGCCATGGCCAGCGTGATCATGCCGTCGTCGGCGGCAAGCCTTCCGGTGCGCAGCCGGTGGATCGCCTCTCGCGGGAACGGGATCTTGTAGTAGGGCGTCCGGCCTTCGACGATCGGCGGCTTCACCGTGCCGTGGGCGAAGACCGCCCGGATGCCCGACTCGTCGAGCGCGTCGAGGGCGGCATCGGCCATCTCCGCGTCCTTCACGATGTGGCACCAGTCCATGATCGTGGTGGTGCCGCAGTGGATCTGGTTCAGCGCGCCCATCAGGTTCGCGTGGCGCACGTCCTGTGCGGTGTAGCGGGTGGCGAGGTTCTGGTGCAGGTTGCCATGGTAATCGCGCTTGCTCACCCAGTCGGCGCCGATGCCGCGCAGCGGGAACTCCCAAGTATGGATGTGGGCATTGACCAGCCCGGGAATCACGACGTGGCCGGTCGCATCGAAGACTTCAGCATCGACGGCCTGCAGGTCGTGGCCGACAGCTTCGATCCGGCTGCCCTCGACCAGGATATCGGCCCTGTCGGCGTCGCCGATCGACGGGTCCATGGAGATGACGGTCGCATTCTTGATCAGCAGGCGGGCGGGCATCTGACGTCCTGTTCCATCACTCGGGGAAAAAATGCTACCACGGCTGCAGCCCGGCCAACCCGGCAACCCCGGGGTCAGACCCGGATTCTGGGCAGGCTCAGAGGCGGACGTCGGGGAGGCGGCGGGCGTGCAGGGCGCCCGCGAGCGCCAGGGCGGCGATCGCGAGGAAGCCGATGTGGAAGCCGTCGACCAGCCGCGTGCGGTCACCGGCGGCACCATGCAGCATCGCATCGATGTCGGTCCCCTGCAGCAGTGCGAACGAGATCGCACCGAACCCAGCCGTGCCCAGCGAGGCGCCGATCACGCGGGCGAGGCCCAGGGTGGCCGCGCCTGCACCGAGCCTCTCGCGTCCGGACAGTTGCTGGATGATGACCTGCGCAGACGGCATGATGCCGCCCAGCCCGAGGCCGCAGAACAGGCCGAGCGTGCTGATCAGCCACGGCTCGGGCGGCGTCATGCCCAGCAGCCCGAGCGAGACTGCGGCGATGCCCAGTCCGATCGGCGGGGTGGCCGCCGGGTGCCGCGTCCGGTAGACGATGCGGCCGGTGATCGTCGATCCTGCCACCAGTCCGAGCGTCAGCGGCAGCAGCAGCAGGCCGCTCTCGTTGGCGGTGGATCCATGGCCGAGCTGGAGGTAGATCGGCAGGAAGAAGATCGTCGCGAACAGGCAGGCGGCAAAGCAGGCGATGGTGATCGAAATATCGAGCACGCCTCGGATGCGCAGGATCTCGATCGGAAGGAACGGTTGCGCCAGCCGGCGTTCGCGCCGGTAGAGCCACAGCCAGACCAGCGCCGATCCGCCGATCAGCGCGGCGCTGGTACCCGATAGCCAGTCGAAGCGATGCCCGCCGAAGGTCAGCCAGAGCAGTCCGCTCGACGCCGCCACCGCGAACAGCACCATGCCGGTCCGGTCGTCGACGCCACCGCTTTCCGGATGGCGCACGCCGCGCGGCAGCGAGCAGACGCGCCATGCGGCAAATGCGATCAGCGGCAGGTTCGCCGCGAACAGCCAGCGCCAGCTGAACTGGCTCACGACCAGTCCGCCGAGCACAGGCCCGCCGACGCTCGACAGCGTGAAGATGCTCGCGAAGTAGGCCTGGAACCGGGGCCGCTCCCGAGGCGGTACGAGTTCGCCGATCAGCGCCTGCGCCATCACCATCAGGCCGCCGCCCCCAAGGCCCTGGAGTACCCGCGCGAGCACCAGTTGCGTCATCGACTGCGCCAGGGCACAGGCGATCGATCCGGCGGCGAACACGGCGAGCGCCACCAGCAGCAGGTCGCGTCGTCCATACCGGTCGCCGAGCCGCCCGTAGGTCGGCACCATGATCGTCACGGCCAGCAGGTAGCCGAGCGCGATCCAGGTGGTGTCGCGCAGGCCGCCCAGGTCGGCGGCGATCGCCGGGGTGGCCGTTGCCAGCAGCGTCTGGTCGACCGCGGCGAGGAACATCGGCAGCAGCAGCGCGGTGAACAGCCGGAGGAACTCCCGCATCGACACCGTTTGGTCGTCGACCGTCGCCGGATCGGGACGCGGATGCGGCTCGTTCATGTCTGGCCCTTCACGGGGTCAGCCAGGTCCCTTGCCAGCGTCCCCCCTGTCGCTCGAAGCGCGCCCGGCGCTTGTGGATCGCATGCAGATACAGCCATTCGATCGCTTCGATCTTCAGCGCGACGACACAGAAGTACTCGAATCCAGCGTCGCTTTCCGCGTCGGTCGGACGGCGGCGCTCCAGCGGTGCCGGCAGGCCACTGGCCGGCACGCCGGCGGGCGATCCCGGTGGCGGCACCAGGTAGCAGCGCTTCGCCGATGGATTGGTCGCCTGCCAGGTCGACAGCGCGAGCGGATCGCCGCGATGCAGGGCGGCGACGGTGCGCAGCCGCAGCTGTGTCTTTCCGGCCGGATCGTACGCATGCACCGCAGCTCGCGGGTCGGCCATC
>CAMDXD010000122.1 GCA_945877995.1 Bordetella parapertussis | reverse complement strand
CTGCCTCCTCGTCCAGTCGGGCCTTGATGACATAGTTCGAGCGCAGCACGCGCTCGGCATCGTGGCGGGGCACGACCACGCTCGGGTAGCAGACATCCCTGTCGGCGACGTGTGCCGGCAATGGCCCGGGTCCGTTGGACGAGATCCGGGACTTCTGCACGCTGAAAAGCGTATTCACGCCATCGCCAAACGCGGTGCGGGTGATCATCAAATGCTGCGCTCGCAGCGCGCCGAGACGATCGAGCAAGTCCAGCGGCGCCGGGCAGTAGTGGAGTGCCGAACTGGTGAACGTCAGGTCGATTGCGCCGAGATAGTCTCGCGCCGCGTCCATGTCGTCGAAGAACTCGAGCGAGCCATCGCGCATTGGCGCGGCGGCACGCACCATGGCAGGGGTTTCAACCACTGCCCAGCGCAACGACTGGCTCTTGCCGAGCGCTGCGCGGGCGATGGTGTAGTGGGTGCCACCGCCGCCACCGAAGTCCAACACCGATAGCGGGCGTGCGGGTGATGCGCCTGCGATGGCGAGCGCGGCCAGCGTGCGCACGGCCGACAGGTCCAGCGTCGAGGTATCGATCAGCGCCTGGCGGTACGCCACGTTCTTGGCCACGACCGCATCGACCAGATCGTCGGCTTCGTAGGCATCACCGGCGCTGTCGGCGAGCGCCTGTTGGTAACTCGTGCAGGCGCGCGTGTCGAGCATCCGTCGGCGCAAGGCGGATGCCAGCAGCGGGGGTAGCAGGTCCTTGATCAATGCCCTGATGATTGCTCCCTGATCGACGATCGGTTGCCGGTGCATGCATCAACCTGAGGTGAACGCGATTGTACTGTACGCATCGAGTCAGGCCTGCGGCGCATCGGCGAGACACTCGGCCAGGCTACTGCGCCACTCCGGCAGCGTGATGCCAAAGCGAGCCCCCAAACGGCCGCAGTCGAGCACCGACCATGCCGGCCGCGGCGCCGGCAGCGGATAGTCTGCGGTCGAGACCGGCCGCAGCCGAGGGCGGTGCGCGCGGCCGGGCGCACGTTCGAAGATCGCCCTGGCAAAGCCGTGCCATGTGGTCGAGCCGCCCGAGCTTGCGTGGTAGATCCCGGAAATCCCGCCCCAGGAGGCAGGATCGTGCGCATGCTGGTCGAGGATCTGCAGCGTTGCGCGGGCGATCGCCCGACTCCAGGTCGGGCTGCCGTGCTGGTCGTCGACGACGCCGAGCTCCTCGCGCGCCTCGCCCACGCGCAGCATCGTGCGCAGGAAGTTCTGTCCGGTCAGGCCGTACACCCAGCTGGTGCGCAGGATCACCGCCGCGCAGCTGGTGGCGGTGATCGCCTGTTCTCCTGCAAGCTTGCTGCGGCCGTACTCGCTGAGCGGTGCAACCGGATCATCCTCGCGATACGGCCGGCGAGCGCTGCCGTCGAACACATAGTCGGTCGAGTAGTGCACCAGTAGCGCGCCGCTGTCACGCGCGGCTGCGGCCATCGCTGCCGGTGCTTCGGCGTTGATTCGATGGCAGGCGTGCGGCTCGGCCTCCGCGCGGTCGACCGCCGTCCATGCGGCGGCATTGACGATGACCTGCGGCTTCGCCCGGGCGATCGCCGCATGCACGGCATCGGGGTCCGACAGGTCGCAGTCCGTACGGCTGAGCGCAGTCAGTTCGCAGGGCATCCCGGGTCGTGACGATGCGCTGGCCCGCTGTTGGAGCTGGCGCAGCAGTTCGCTGCCGATCTGTCCGCTGCTGCCGAACAGGAGCACCCGCGTCACGGGCAGGTCTCCGCCTCGCGCAGCGGCTGTCCATCCTGGTCTCTCGCGGACAGTACCGGTCGCGCGGCTGCCGAGGGGTGTACGTCGGACAGTGGCCAATCGATGCCGATCTGCGGATCGTCCCAGGCGATACACCGTTCGAACCGTGGCGCGTAGTAATCGGTGGTCTTGTAGAGCACCTCGGCGTGTTCGGACAGCACCAGGAAGGCATGTGCGAAACCCGGTGGCACCCAGACCATCTTCCGGTTGGCTGCCGACAGCCGTTGCCCGACCCACTGGCCGAACCGGGCGGAACTGCGGCGAAGGTCGACCGCGACGTCGAATACCTCGCCCGCGACGGCGCGTACCAGCTTGCCCTGCGTCTGCCCGATCTGGTAATGCACGCCACGCAGCACGCCGGCCAGCGAGATCGAATGGTTGTCCTGCACGAACGGCAGATCGATGCCGGCGGCCACCATCGCACGACGGTTGTAACTCTCGAAGAACAGACCACGGGCATCGCCGTGGACGGTGGGTTCGATCAGCAGTACTTCAGGGAGTCTGGTCGAATCGATGCGCATCCGTGGCCTTGCGTATCCAGTGCGGCTGTCTTCGCAATCTTCAATACGGCCGGTCACGCAGTACGCTGCGCAGGTAGTCGCCGTAGCCGCTCTTGCCGAGCGCACCGGCGAGCGCCTCGAGCGCGGCATCGTCGATCCAGCCCTGGCGCCAGGCGATCTCCTCGGGGCACGCAACCTTCAGCCCCTGCCGCTTTTCGATCGTCTGGATGAACTGGCTGGCCTCGAGCAGCGAATCGTGGGTGCCGGTGTCGAGCCAGGCCATGCCACGGCCCAGCGCCACGACCTCCAGTTCACCGCGTTCGAGATAGATCCGGTTCAGGTCTGTGATCTCGAGTTCCCCGCGTGGCGACGGCCGCAGTTGCGCTGCATGCTCCGAAGCGTGGCGGTCGTAGAAGTAGAGTCCGGTGACCGCATGGCGCGACCGCGGTACCTTGGGCTTCTCTTCGAGGCCGAGCGCCCGGCCGGTGGCGTCGAACTCGACCACGCCGTAGCGTTCCGGGTCGGTTACCGGATAGGCGAACACCGTCGCGCCGCTGCGCAGGCTGGCCGCGCGTTCGAGCATCGTGGTCAACTCGTTACCGTAGAAGATGTTGTCGCCCAGCACCAGTGCGCACTCCTCGCCCGCGAGGAACGTCCGGCCGATCAGCAGTGCCTGCGGGATGCCGTCCGGCGAGGGCTGCACCGCGTAGGACAGGGCCAGGCCCCAGCGCGAGCCATCGCCCAGCAATTGCTGGAAGCGTGGCGTGTCCTGCGGGGTCGAGATCAGTAGCACTTCGCGGATGCCAGCCAGCATCAGCGTCGAAAGCGGGTAGTACACCATCGGCTTGTCGTACACCGGCAGCAACTGCTTCGACACCGCCAGCGTAGCCGGATGCAGCCGGCTGCCAGCGCCGCCTGCAAGGAGGATTCCCTTCATCGAGCGCGTTCCCCGCTGTCGTAGTTGGTGTCGAGCCACTGCCGGTAGGCGCCGGTCTCGATGCCGGCGATCCACGCATCGTTGCGCAGGTACCAGTCTACGGTGTCGTGCAGGCCCTGCTCGAAGTCGACGGCCGGCTGCCAGCCCAGTTCGCGGGCGATCTTGCGCTGGTCGATCGCATAGCGGCGGTCATGCCCTGGCCGGTCGGTGACGAACGCGATCTGCGACGCATACGACAGGCCGTCCGTACGCGGGGCGCGCTCGTCGAGCAGGCGGCACAGCAGGTTCACCACCGACAGGTTCTCGCGCTCCGCACTACCGCCGATGTTGTAGGTCTGCCCGGGCCTGCCGCGCGCCAGCACCGCGCGCAGCGCGCTCGCATGGTCGCTCACATGCAGCCAGTCGCGCACCTGCCGGCCATCGCCGTACACCGGAAGGCGTTCGCCGCGCCGCGCATTGCGGATCATCAGCGGCACCAGCTTCTCGGGAAACTGCAGCGGGCCGTAGTTGTTCGAGCAGTGGGTGATGATGGCCGGCAGGCCATAGGTATGGAACGCGGCCTGCACCAGGTGGTCTGCGGCGGCCTTCGATGCGGAGTAGGGGCTGCGCGGCGAGTAGGGCGTCGTCTCGCTGAACGGCGGGTCGGAAGGCTCGAGCGCGCCGAACACCTCGTCGGTCGAGACCTGGATGAAGCGGAATGCCGCGCGCTCGGTCGCGTCGAGCGTCGCGTACCACTCGCGCGCCGCCTCGATCAGGTTGAAGGTGCCGACGATGTTGGTCTGCACGAATGCATCCGGGCCGAGGATCGAGCGGTCGACATGGCTTTCGGCAGCGAAGTTCACGATCGCCCCGACGCGATGCTCGCGCAGTAGCCGCGATACCAGTGCCCGGTCGTTGATGTCGCCGTGCACGAACCGGTGACGCGGGTCACGGGCGACCGGTTCCAGGCTGGCGAGGTTGCCGGCATAGGTCAGCGCATCCAGGTTCACGACGGGGCATGCATCCAGGTTCGACGGCGCCAGCCAGTCGAGCACGAAGTTCGCGCCGATGAAGCCGGCACCCCCGGTGACGAGGATCTTCATTGCGTGGGGACCGTGCTGGACGCCGTTGCGGGAAGCTCGTGGGGAACCGAAGGGGTCGCCACGGTCTTGGAATCGAGCATGATTGCAGCCATGCCGATATTCTAGGCCGATCGATACTTCCGGTGCACCCCCGTGTCCGCCCTGTCCACTGCCTCCCGTCCGCCGCCGCATCTGCCGTTGCGCCGCGTACTGCTGGTGAAGACGTCCTCGCTCGGCGATGTCGTGCACAACCTGCCGGTGGTCGACGACCTGCACCGTGCGCTGCCCGGGGTCACGGTCGACTGGCTGGTGGAACAGGCGTTCGCCGAGGTGCCGGCGCTGCATCCGGGCGTGCACGAGGTCATCCCCTGCGCGCTGCGCCGCTGGCGCTCGCGGCCATGGGCGGCCGAGAGCCGGAGCGGCTGGCGCGGCATGCGTGCCCGCCTGTCGGCCCATCCGTACGACCTCGTGGTCGATACCCAGGGCCTGCTGAAGAGTGCGCTGCTGGCGCGCCTGGCGACCGGCCCGCGCGCCGGCTTCGATCGCGCGAGCGTGCGCGAACCGCTGGCTACCCGCTTCTACCAGCGGTTGTATCCGGTGCCGCGCACGCTTCATGCACTCGAGCGCAACCGGCAACTGGTCGCGCTGGCGGCGGGGTACACCCTCGACAGCCCGCCGTCCTACGGTCTGCAGTTGCGTGATGGCACGTCGGCTGCGGGTCGGTCGGGCATGGACGTCGACTGCGACTGGGACGGCCGGTCGCCCTTCGCCGTCCTGCTGCATGCGACGGCGCGCGCCGAGAAGCTGTGGCCGGAATCGGCGTGGATCGCGCTCGGCCGCGCGCTGCACGACCGGCTCGGCCTGCGTGCGGTCATTCCATGGGGATCCGACAGTGAGCGCGCACGGGCCGAACGGCTCGCGGCGGCGATCCCCGGCGCCCGCGTGCCGCCGCGCGGCGGGCTGGCAGACCTGGCGCGCGGACTCGCGCAGGCGGCGGTGGTGATCGGGGTCGATACCGGACTCCTGCACCTGGCCTCGGCGGTCGGGGTGCGCTGCATCGGTATCTATGTCGCGACCGACCCGGCCCGCAACGGGCTTTATCCGGCCTCGGTCGGCCTGAACCTCGGTGGCGTGTCGAACGTACCCGGCCCGGACGAAGTACTGGCTGCGGTCGCGCAGGTCACCGCCGGGCAGGCCGCATGACCCGGGACGCCGGGGCCAGCCCGGCCGCACCGCGGTCCGACGCCAGGGCGGGCGGCCGCAGGCTGTATACGCTCGGGTTATGGCTCGCCGCGCCGCTCGTACTGGCGCGGCTCGCGCTGCGTTCGCGCCGGCAGCCCGGTTACCTGGATCACCTGGGCGAGCGGTTCGGGCGCTATCGTTCGCGCGCCATCCCCGCCGTCCCGGCCGTCGCGCCGTCGGCCGGGACGGCCTCGCTCGAACGCTCCGGGCCCCTGTACTGGCTGCATGCGGTGTCGGTCGGCGAGACCCAGGCCGCGCGCCCGGTGATCGAGGCGCTGCGCGCGCGCCGGCCTGACGCGCGCTTCCTGCTCACGCACATGACGCCTACCGGCCGCACGACCGCTCATGAACTGTTCGGCGATACCGTGCAGTCGGTCTATCTCCCGTACGACTTCCCGTTCGCGGTGCGGCGGTTCCTGGACCACTTCCGGCCGGATGTCGGCGTGATCATGGAAACCGAGCTGTGGCCGAACCTGGTCAGCGCATGCCGGCGCCGGGGGGTGCCGCTGTACCTGGTGAATGCCCGTCTGTCGGAGCGTTCTGCCGCCCGCTATCACCGCTTTCCGCAACTGACGGCCGATGCACTGCGCGGCCTGTCGGGCGTGTTCGCGCAGGCCGATGCCGACGCCGACCGGTTGCGCGCGCTCGGCGCGCCCGAGGTCGTCGTCACCGGAAACGTCAAGTTCGATGCCTTGCCGTCGCCGTCGCTGGTCGCGGTGGGCGAGGGCTGGCGCGCCGGCTGGGCCGGACGCCCGGTGCTGATCGCGGCGAGCACGCGCGAGGGCGAGGAGCCGCTGGTGCTCGAGGCGCTGCGTGCGATGCAGGTGCCCGGGCTGTTGCTGCTGCTGGTGCCACGCCATCCGCAGCGCTTCGACGAGGTCGCTCGCCTGCTCGACCAGGCCGGGCTTCGTTACGCGCGGCGCAGTGCGCAGGGTGGCGTCGAGTCGCTCGAGGATCGTTCGATCCAGGTGCTGCTCGGCGACAGCATGGGCGAGATGGCGGCCTATTACGCGGCCTGCGACCTTGCCTTCGTCGGCGGCAGCCTGCTGCCGCTGGGCGGGCAGAACCTGATCGAGCCCTGCGCGCTCGGCCGGCCGGTGCTGGTGGGGCCACACACCTTCAACTTCCGCGAGGTCGCGGCGCAGGCGATCGAAGCCGGGGCGGTCTGCCGTGTCGAGGATGCCGCTGGACTCGGCCGCGAGGCCACTCGTCTGTTCGGCGATCCGACCGCGCGAGCCGCGATGGGTGAGGCCGGTGCTGCGTTTGCCCGGCACCATCGCGGCGCGACGGCCCGCACGATCGAGCGACTGCCGGGCTGAGCCAGGCGTTGCCGCCGATTGTCACGAAACGGAAATTTGCCTGTCGTACGCTAGTGGCATTAGCCTGCGCCGTCCGGTTGCAGCGCAGAGGCAGGAGACAGGCAATGCGCGGGAAGTACCTGATTGTCGCGGTCACGCTCGCAGCCGCGGCGGGCAGCGTTGCGGCGGCCGCCACCTTTCCCGCCCGTCCCGTCCGCATGATCGTCCCCCTGGCGCCGGGCGGCGGCAGCGACATCGTCGCGCGCATCGCTGCGGCGGCGCTGGGTGACGCCTGGGGTCAGTCCATCGTCGTCGACAACCGGCCCGGGGCAGGCAGCGTCGTCGGTACCGCCCTCGCGGCCAAGGCCTTGCCCGATGGCCATACACTGCTCGTGTCGAGTTCCTCGCTGGCGATCTCGCCCGCGCTGTACAAGGAGTTGCCCTACGACCTGCGGCGCGACTTCGCGCCAGTGACGCTGCTCGCGAGCCAGCCCAGCGCGCTGGCCGTGCATGTGTCGGTGCCTGCAGCCTCGGCGCGGGAACTGATCGCGCTGGCCAAGGCGCAGCCGGGCCGACTGGCCTACGGTTCCGCCGGCCCGGGCAGTGCCACCCATCTCGGCTCGGAACTGTTCCGCATCGCCGGTGGCATCGAGCTGCTGCACCTGCCGTACAAGAGTGCCGGCCTCGCGACCAACGCGCTGCTGTCGGGCGAGGCGCAGGTGCTGCTCACCAACATGGCGAGCGTGCTGCCGCACCTCAAGGGCGGCCGGCTGCGCGTTCTGGGGGTGACCAGCCTGAAGCGTTCGCCCCTGGCGCCCGACGTGCCGACGGTTGCCGAATCAGGCCTGCCGAAATTCGAGTACCTCACCTGGTACGGGATGGTCGTGCCGGCAGGTACGCCGCGCCCGGTAGTCGATGTGATTGCCCGGGATACCAGTCGTGCGCTGCGAGCCCCGACGTTCCTCGATCGGTTCACCCAGCAGGGACTCGACCTGCTGGTGACCTCGCCGGCCGACTTCGGTCGCTTCCTCGACGCGGAACTCCAGCGCTGGGACGCCGTGGTCCGCAAGGCCGGCATCAAGGCGGAGTGAGGCCGGCCTCACTGCGCACTTCGCGCCGTACCTGCAGCCCCTGCACGCAGCGTTTCTCGTCCACGACTCGCTCCCGGGTCGATCCGGTCAGCCCTTGACCGGGACGGTACTGCTCCATGAAAAGCCGAGCGGATCGATCAGGCCGGACTGCGGCACTGCCAACTCGGTACGCTGCACGAAGATCGCCTCGCTCTCGACTACCGCACCCAGCGCGCCGGCCATCTCGGCGAGCCGCGGCTGGCCGGACACCGGCAGCGGACGGGCGACCACCGGGCCTTCGGCGATCAGCGAGGCATGCGCGCGGTCGATCAGGCCGAACCGTTCATGCCGGCCGGCATCGATCACCTTCTGGTCGCGTTCCATCGTGAACGCGCGGCCTGCGCGCAGGTGGGTGACCACTTCATGGCGCGTGGCGAGTACCGCGAGCTTGCGCGCAGGTCCGCTCACCCGTACCACCGGACCCGTAGTCGCTTCGCCAAGCCGGGCGCGCCCGGCCACCTTGAGGTCGTCGAACAGCGGGAAGCTCACCTGCAGTTCGGCCTCGGGACTGAGGCTGTGCGTGTTGAACGCCATCACCGCGAACAGCAGGTCGCGGATGACCTGCTGTTCGCAGTCGGGTTGCATCACGAGGAAATCGATGTGGTCGGCGGGCATCGGTGCGACGCGGCTGGAAGGCGTCGCAGGGTAGCCGCAAAGACGGGGCCGGTCGCGCGCCGGCCGGCTGTCCATCGCGTGCCGCGCAGGCGCGGCGCCTGCGCCGGCACCGCGCGGTTTCCGGCATCAGCCCTTGCGACCGGCACCCGGCAGGTTCGGGAACAGCCCGGCTGGCAGCGACTGGATGAAGGACAGCGATTCGTCCAGCCTGATCACGTCGGCGTACTTCGCATGCATGTCGCACAGGTTGATCGCATGGCTCGCCTGCGCGCGGTCGAAGCAGCCCTCCTCGACGATCGACACGCGGAAGTTGTTCGAGAACGCATCGAGCACCGTCGCGCGCACGCAGCCGCTGGTGGTGGTGCCGGTGACGATCAGGCTGTCGGCCCCGAGCAGCATCAGCCACGACAGCAGGTTGGTGCCGTGGAAGGCGCTGGGCTTCTGCTTGTAGACGACCAGGTCGTCCGGACCTGGCGCGATCTCGGGCACGATCGTGTTGCCATCGGCCTGCACGCCGGTCGGGCGTACGCGTTCCGCCGAGCGGCTGTTCTTCCACGCCCAAGAGCCCGCATCCCAGTCGTCCTCGCGGCGCACGCCGGTCGTGTAGAGGATTGGCAGGCCCTTGCCACGGCCGGTGGCGATCAGCTTCTTGATCGCGGCAACACCCTCCCACGCCTCCGCGCCGCAGGAATTGCGCCAGCGCTTGATCGATTCGAGGATCGGTTCCGGCCGGTCGCCGCAGAAGTTGTAGTTGACGTCGATCACCAGGATCGCCGGGCGCTTGCCGAAGCCCTGCAGCGCGCCATAGCCGCTCGTCTCGAACACCTGGCGGTCGCGTTCGGTTAGGAAGGGGTCCCAGATCGGTTTGGACATCGTGTTCTCCGGTGCACAGTTGGCGGGGAAGGCAACGGTAGCAAATTCCCGAGGCCCGTGCGGCACCCGGCGGCCGCGCCCTGATATCCGCTAGCATCGATACATCCGCGCCACTGCCCGAAAAGAACGTCCCGATGAGTGCACCGACCATCCCACGCATCCCGGCCTGCGGCATGAGCCCCGGTGGCGATCGCCGCGCGGCGATCGCCATGCTGTCGGCCGTGGCCACCACCACCGCCAGTCTCGCGATACTGGTGCCGGCACGGGCCGCCGACGCGCCCTGGCCGGCGCGCACCCTGCGCCTGCTCGTGCCCTCGGTCCCCGGCGGCGTGAACGACCTGGTGTCGCGGCTGATCGCCGAGCGCCTGTCGGGCGTGCTCGGCCAGACCGTGCTGGTCGACAACCGGCCCGGCGCCGGTGGCTCGGTCGCGTTCGAGATCCTGTCGAAGTCGATCCCCGACGGCTACACGCTCGGCACCACCGCCGACTCGCTGACCATCTTCCCGGTCGCCTACCGCAAGCTCGGCTTCGATCCGGTGAACGATCTTGCGCCGATCACCCTGGTCGCCACCCAGCCGTTCGTGCTCGCGGTGTCGGCGCAGGTGCCGGCCACCAGCGTGCAGGCACTGTTTGCGCTGGCGCGTGCGAAGCCGGGTACGCTCTCCTACGGCACGCCCGGCATGGGTACCTCGGCGCATTTCACCGCCGAACTGCTGAAGAGCCTCGCGAAGGTCGACCTCGTGCACGTGCCGTA
>CAMDXD010000121.1 GCA_945877995.1 Bordetella parapertussis | reverse complement strand
TGTCGGCGCCGAACGCCTCGGCGCGCGCGAGCGACGACGGATCGTTGGCATCGAACAGGATGAGCGGATGCAGGTTGCCGTCCCCGGCGTGGAACACGTTCGGACAACGCATCTCGTACTTCGCTTCCATCTGCTGGATCGCGCGCAGCATCTCGCCCAGCCGCCGGCGCGGGATGGTGCCATCCATGCAGTAGTAATCGGGCGACACGCGGCCTGCCGCCGGGAAGGCGTTCTTGCGCCCCGCCCAGAAGCGCAGCCGTTCGCTTTCCGAGGCGGACACCCGCAAGCCGGTGGCGCCGGCCGCGCGCAGCACCTCGGACATGCGCGCGATTTCTTCCTCGACCTCCTCCGGCGTGCCGTCGGCCTCGCAGAGCAGGATCGCCGCGGCGTCGAGGTCGTAGCCGGCGTTGGCGAACGGTTCGACCATGCGCGTGGCGGGCTGGTCCATCATCTCGAGGCCGGCCGGTATGATGCCGGCGGCGATCAGTGCCGCTACCGCATCGCCGGCGACGCCGACGTCGCCGAAGCTTGCCATGATGCAGCGGGCGAGCTGTGGCCGGGGAATCAGCTTCACCGTCACCTCGGTCGTGATCGCGAGCATGCCCTCGCTGCCGATCAGTACCGCCAGCAGGTCAAGGCCCGGGCTGTCGAGCGAGCCGCTGCCGAACTCCACCACGTCGCCGTCGATGGTCACCGCGCGCACGCGCAGCACGTTGTGCACGGTCAGGCCATACTTCAGGCAGTGCACGCCGCCGGAGTTCTCGGCGACATTGCCGCCGATCGAACAGGCGATCTGGCTGGACGGGTCGGGCGCGTAGTAGAGGCCGTACCTGGCGGCTGCCTCCGAGATCGCGAGGTTGCGCACTCCCGGCTGCACGCGCGCGGTGCGTGCCAGCGGGTCGATCGACAGGATGCGGCTCATCTTCGCGGTGGACAGCAGTACGCCCTGCGCATGCGGCGTCGCCCCGCCGGACAGGCCGGTGCCCGCCCCGCGGGGCACGATGGGCACGCCAGCCTCGCGGCAGACCGCGACCACGGCCAGCAGTTCCGACTCGGTGGACGGCAGTACCGTGGCCAGCGGCAGCTGGCGGAACAGCGTCAGGCCATCGCATTCGTACGGGCGCTGCGCCTCGTCGGTATGCAGGACCGACCCGGCGGGCAGCAGCGCATGCAGCCGCGAGAGCAGTGCTTCCCGGTCGATCGGGGCTGCGGTAATCGTATCCATCGAACGTCGTCCCCGGTCTTGGCTCGCAGGTGTCAGGTCTCAGGTCTCAGCGTCGACCAGTATCGCCCTGAAGTCGTTCACGTTGGTATGCGTCGGCCCGGTGACAACGGCGTCATTCAGGCGCTCGAAGAACGCATGCGCATCATTGTCGGCCAGCATGGCGGCTGCGTCGATGCCCAGGTGGCGTGCCCGTGCCCAGGTGTCCGGGTCGATCAGCGCACCGGCTGCCGGTCCGGCGCCATCGATGCCGTCGGTGTCCGCGGCGATCGCATGCACGCCGGCCTGGCCGCGCAGCGCGCAGGCCAGCGCCAGCAGGAATTCGACGTTGCGTCCACCACGGCCGCCGCCGCGTACCGTCACGGTCGTCTCGCCACCGGACAGCAGCACGCAGCGCGGCGGCAGTGGCTGGCCGTGCCGCACCACCTGCAGCGCGGTTGCCCCGAGCACGCGGGCGACCTCGCGCGCCTCGCCTTCGATCGCATCGCCCAGGATCAGCGGTGCATAGCCGGCTGCGCGCGCGACCGTGGCCGCCGCCTCGAGTGAATCCTGTGGACGGGCTACCAGCCGGGTGGTTGCACCGGCCAGCCGCGGATCGCCCGGCTTCGGCGTTTCGGACTCGGGCATGCGCAGGAAGGCGAGCGCGCTGGCCGGCTGGTCGATGCCGTATTTCGCGAGCACCCGCAGGGCGTCTTCGCGGGTCGTGGCATCGCCGACCGTCGGTCCGGAGGCGATGGTCTCCAGCGCATCGCCGGGTACATCCGAGATCGCGAGCGTGGCGATGCGCGCCGGATGGCAGGCGAGCGCGAGGCGTCCGCCCTTGACGCGCGACAGATGCTTGCGCACGCAGTTCATCTCGCCGATGTCCGCGCCCGACTGCAGCAGTGCCCGGGACATGGCCTGCTTGTCCGCCAGTGGTACGGAGGCAGGCGGGCAGGCGAGCAGCGCCGAGCCGCCGCCGGAGATCAGGCAGACGACCAGATCGCGTGCATCCAGCCCCGACACGAGGTCGAGCAGGCGCGCGGTGGCCGCCACGCCGGCCTCGTCCGGCACCGGGTGTGCCGCTTCGACCACCTCGATCTTCCGGCACGGCAGCGCGTGCCCGTAGCGGGTGATCACCAGTCCCTCGATCCGGTCGAGGTCGGCCGCCCAGGCGGCCTCGACGGCCCGGGCCATCGAAGCGGCCGCCTTGCCGGCGCCGATGACGATCGTGCGGCCGCCGCCTTCGCGCGAGGGCAGCGGCGGCAGCGCGGGGCCGACGCAGTGCATCGGATCGGCGGCCGCGACCGCCGCGCGGAACATCGCCAGCAGCAGATCGCGTTGCGCGCTCATGATCGTCTCAGCCGACCGTCTCAGCCGACCGTCTTTCCGGCCAGCGCCTCGAGTGCGCGCACCATCGCCGAGTGGTCCCACTTCGAGCCGCCCATGCCGCTGCAGGCACTGAACAGCTCCTGTGCGGTGGCGGTGTTCGGCAGGCTCATGCCCATCGCGCGCGCACCGGCCAGTGCCAGTGAAAGGTCTTTCTGGTGCAACTCGATGCGGAAGCCCGGGTCGAACGTGCGCTTCACCATCCGCTCGCCGTGGACCTCGAGCACGCGCGAGGCGGCAAAGCCCCCCATCAATGCCTCGCGCACCTTTGCCGGATCGGCGCCGGCCTTCGCCGCGAACAGCAGGGCCTCGCCGACCGCCTCGATGTTGAGCGCAACGATGATCTGGTTGCACACCTTGCAGGTCTGGCCGTCGCCGACGCCACCCACCAGGGTGATGTTCTTGCCCATCAGATCGAACAACGGCCTCACCCGTTCGAACACGGCAGGCTTCGCACCGACCATGATCGTGAGCGAGGCGGCCTTGGCGCCCACCTCGCCGCCGGAGACCGGCGCGTCGACATACTCGCACCCGAGCGATTCGATGCGCGCGGCGAAGCACTTGGTATCGATCGGCGAGATGGAACTCATGTCGACCACCACCTTGCCCTTCGACAGCCCTGCGGCCACGCCCGCCTCGCCGAACAGCACGCGCTCGACATCGGGCGTGTCGGGCACCATCGTGATCACGATGTCGGCCGCGCGCGCCACTTCGGCCGCATCGGGGCAGGCCTTGCCGCCGGCGTCGATGAGTTCCGCCGCCACGCCGCTGCGGCTGTGCAGGAAAAGGCTGTGGCCGCCCTTGATCAGGTTGAGTGCCATCGGCCTGCCCATGATGCCCAGGCCCACGAATCCGATGTTTGCCATGTTGCCGTCCTCCGTCGTCGTTCAGGTCCGGCGTGCGCCGGGGGTCATCCGCGCAGCCAGCCGAGGCTGGCTTGCGTGCCGGCGCTCGGCCGGTATTCCGCGCTCATCCATCCCGTGTAGCCGAGCCGGTCGACATGGCCGAACAGGAAGGGGAAGTTGATCTCGCCGGTGCCCGGTTCATGCCGCCCGGGCGTGTCTGCGAACTGCATGTGCGCGATGCGCGGCAGCAGGCGTTCGATGGTCGGGGCGAGGTCGCCCTCCATCACCTGCATGTGGTAGATGTCGTACTGCAGGTAGAGGTTGTCGCTGCCCGCTGCGTCGAACAGTTCGATCGCCTGTGCCGAACGGTTCAGGTAGAAGCCGGGCATGTCGCGGTCGTTGATCGGCTCCGACAGCATGCGTACCCCCTGCGCTGCCGCCGCGCCGGCGGCGTAGCGCAGGTTCTCGACGAAGGTCTCGCGCACCTGCAGCGGATCTGCGCCGTGCGGCGGCATGCCGGCCAGGCAGTTCACCTGGCCGCAGCCCAGGGCGAGCGCGTACTCGAGGGCGAGTCCGACGCTGTCGCGGAACTCCGAGACCCGGCCCGGATGGGTCGCGATCCCCCGTTCGCCCGCTTCCCAGTCGCCGGCCGGCAGGTTGAACAGCACCTGTGTCAACCGGTGCTCTTCGAGCATTGCAGCGATGCGCGCTGCGGGCAGCGCATACGGGAAGAAGTATTCGACGCCGGTGAAGCCTGCCGCGGCGGCGCGCGCGAAGCGCTGCTCGAAGGGTACCTCGTGGAACAGGAAGGACAGGTTCGCGGCAAAGCGGGGCATGGGCGGGATTCCGCGGGTGTGGACGGCAAGGGGCGCAGATGGGATTGTAGCCCCGGCCCTATAATCGGCGGCACACGTTTCCCGCCCGAATCCGTCCGAAAGGCTCGACCCGATGTTCACCGGTACCGAACGCTACATCGCCACCGACGACCTGAAGATGGCGGTGAATGCCGCGGTCATCCTGCAGCGGCCGCTGCTGATCAAGGGCGAGCCGGGCACCGGCAAGACCATGCTGGCCGAGGAGGTCGCCGGAGCGCTCGGCCGTCCGCTGTTCGAATGGCATGTGAAGTCGACGACCAAGGCCCAGCACGGCCTGTACGAGTACGACGCGGTGTCTCGCCTGCGCGACTCCCAGCTCGGCGAGGCGAAGGTCGCCGACATTTCGAACTACATCGTGCGCGGCAAGCTGTGGGAGGCGTTCGAGTGCGCCGAGCCGTCGGTCGTGCTGATCGACGAGATCGACAAGGCCGACATCGAGTTCCCGAACGACCTGCTGCGCGAACTCGACCGGATGGAGTTCTATGTCCACGAGACGCGGCAACTGGTGCGCGCGACGCACCGGCCGCTGATCATCATCACCAGCAACAACGAGAAGGAGCTGCCCGACGCCTTCCTGCGCCGCTGCTTCTTCCACTACATCCGCTTCCCCGATCGCGACACCATGGCGCAGATCGTCGACGTGCACTTCCCCGGCATCAAGCAGGCCCTGGTGCGCGAGGCGATGGAGGCGTTCTTCGAGCTGCGCGAGGTGCCTGGCCTGAAGAAGAAGCCGTCGACCTCGGAGCTGCTCGACTGGCTGAAGCTGCTGATGGCCGAGGACATCCCCGCCGAGGCGCTGCGCAGCAACGACAACGGCAAGATCCTGCCACCGCTGCACGGCGCGCTGCTGAAGAACGAGCAGGACGTCCACCTGTTCGAGCGGCTGATCTTCATGTCGCGGCGCAAGGGCTGACCGCAGGCGCGCGATGCTGATCGACTTCCTGTTCGAGCTGAAGAAGGCCGGGCTGCCGGTGTCGCTGCGCGAGTTCCTTACGCTGATCGAAGGCCTGCAGCGGCATGTCGCCTGGGGCAGCATGGATGATTTCTACTACTTCGCTCGCACCGCGCTGGTGAAGGACGAATCGAACCTCGACCGATTCGACCGCGTGTTCGGCGCGTACTTCAAGGGCGTGATGTCGCAGGCGCCTGACCTGCGCACCGCTATCCCGGACGAATGGCTGCGCCGGCAGGCCGAGAAGCTGCTGACCGACGAAGAGAAGAAGCTGATCGAATCCCTCGGCGGCTGGGACAAGCTGATGGAGACGCTCAGGCAGCGCCTTGAAGAGCAGAAGGGCCGCCACCAGGGTGGTTCGAAGTGGGTCGGCACCGCCGGCACCAGCCCGTTTGGCGCATACGGCTACAACCCTGAGGGCGTGCGCATCGGCCAGCATGAATCGCGCAACCGCCGGGCAGTGAAGGTCTGGGACCGGCGCGAGTTCCGCAACTTCGATTCCGACGTCGAACTGGGTACGCGCAACATCAAGGTCGCGCTGCGCCGGCTGCGCCGCTTCGCGCGCGAGGGCGCCGCGGAGGAACTCGACCTGGACGATACGATCCGCTCGACCGCGCGCAATGCCGGCTGGCTCGACCTGAAGCTGGTGCCCGAGCGCCACAACGCGGTGAAGGTGCTGCTGTTCCTGGACGTCGGCGGCTCGATGGACGACTACATCCGCGTGGTCGAGGAACTGTTCTCGGCCGCGCGCGGCGAGTTCAAGCACCTCGAGTATTTCTACTTCCACAACTTCGTCTACGAGTCGGTATGGAAGGACAACCGGCGCCGCTTCGACGAGCGAAGCCGGCTGATGGACGTGCTGCACAAGTTCGGCAATGACTACAAGCTGGTGATCGTCGGTGACGCGACGATGAGCCCGTACGAGATCCTGCTCGCCGGGGGCAGCGTCGAGCACAACAACGAAGAGCCGGGTGCGGCCTGGTTGCAGCGGCTGCTCGACGTGTACAGCCGCGCCGCATGGATCAATCCGCAGCCAGAGTCGCGCTGGGACTACCACGAGTCCATCGCGCTCACCCGCAAGCTGATGGGCGACCGGATGTTTCCGCTCAGCCTCGAAGGCCTGGAGCGCGCGATGCGTTCGCTCGCCCGCTGACCCGGGTCAGGGCAGCGGCGCAAGACCCTGCGGGTTCGCCGTCCAGGAAACGCGCGGCGAACCCGGCGGCCGGCAGCGGGCGGCTGAACAGGTAGCCCTGGTACTCGTCGCAGCCCATCGTGCGCAGGATGGCCAGCTGTTCCGGCGTCTCGACCCCCTCGGCGACCACACGCAGCTGCATGTGGTGTCCGATCGCCACCACCGCGGCCGTGATTGCGGAATCGTCCCCATCCTCGACGATGTCGCGTACGAAGGTCCGGTCGATCTTCAGCGCGTCGATCGGGAACTTCTTCAGGTAGGCGAGCGACGAATAGCCGGTGCCGAAGTCGTCCAGGGCGATCTGCACGCCCAGGTCGCTGATCCGCTCCAGCATCTTCATGTTCTCGTCGACCTGCAGCATCAGCAGGCTCTCGGTCATCTCCAGCTCCAGCTGCGAGCCATCGATGCGGTGCACCTGGAGGGTGCGTTCGACGCCGCGCACGAAGGCGTGCGAGAGCTGGCCGACGGAAACGTTCACCGCTAGCCTGGGCGGCGTGAGGCCGGCATCGAGCCATGCCCGCATCTGGGCGCACGCCGCGTCGAGTGCCCAATCGCCGAGCGGCACGATCAGCCCGCTCTCCTCGGCGATGCGGATGAAACGGCCGGGCGCCAGCAGGCCCTCCTCTGGATGGTTCCAGCGCAGCAGCGCTTCCATCCCCACCACCGTCGAATCGTCCATCCGGACCTGCGGCTGGAAGTGAAGCTCGAACTCGCCGCGCTCCAGTGCGCGGCGCAGCGCAGTCTCTATCGACAGGCGTTCCACCGCGCGCGAATGCAGTTCGGCGGAGAAATACTGGTAGTTGCCGCGCCCGCGTTCCTTCGCGTGGTACATCGCTGCGTCGGCGTTCTTCATCAGCGCCTGCGCGTCGGCGCCATCGGTCGGGTAGAGGCTGATACCGATGCTGCACGAGGTCGACAGCTGGTGCCCCTCGATCAGGTAGGGGCGAGCGAGAAGCTCGAGCACCTTGCTCGCCACCTGCGAGACCGCCCGGGAGTCGGCCAGCCCCTGCAGAAGCAGGACGAATTCGTCGCCGCCCAGGCGCGCCAGTGTGTCTTCCTTGCGCACGCAGTTGGCCAGCCGCTTGGCGACCTGCTTCAGCAGTTCGTCGCCCACCCAGTGCCCCAGCGAGTCGTTGATCGTCTTGAACTGGTCGAGGTCGATGAAGAGCAGCGCCAGCTGGGTGCTGCTGCGCGCCGCGCTGGCTATTGCGTGCGTGATGCGGTCGCGAAACAGGAGGCGGTTGGGCAGCTCGGTCAGCGGATCGCGCGTGGCCAGGAACTCGATGCGTTCCTGCGCTGCCCGCTGCTCGGTGATGTCCTGCACCACGCCGACCATGCGCAGCGGCTGGTCGTGGTCGTCGCGGATGATCGCCGCGTGTTCATGGATCCACCGTTGCGTGCCGTCGGGCCGGACGATGCAGTACCGGTTGGTGAACGGCCGGCGTAGCGTGATGGCCTGATCGTACGCGGCGCGTACGCGCGCCACGTCCTCCGGGTGGAGCCGTTCCCAGAAGGTTTCCGCGCGGCCGTCGAAGGCGTCGAGTCCGATGCCGAAGATGCGCTTGGTCTCGTCGCTCCAGGTGAGCGTGCCCCCGGTGAGGGACAGCGCCCAGCTGCCGATGCTGCCGACTTCCTGCGCCTGTTCCAGGAACAGCCGATGGTCGTGCAGTGCTTCTTCTGCCTGCACCCGTTCGGTGATGTCGCGCACCATGCCGATCTCGCCGATGTGGTGCCCGCTCTCGTCGAACAGCGGTGAGACGTTCACGTCGACGTGGATCCGGGTGCCGTCGCGCCGGTAGCTCACGGCGCGCCAGGTGTCGGGAACGCCACGGCGCACCTGTGCGATCCGCCGCGCGACATCGGCACCCGTCGACGCCGGGCGTACCAGCAGGGTGAGGTTGCGGCCTACCGATTCGGCCTGGCGCCAGCCGTACATCCGCTCGGCGCCTGCGTTCCACGACAGCACGATGTTGTCGAGATCCTTGATGAGGATCGCTTCGGAACTCTGCTCGACCACCGCCGCCAGCAGGCGGTTGCGAGCCTCGCTGGTACGCAGGGCCCGTTCGGTCTCGAGACGCTCGGTCAGGTCGCGCGAGATGGTGATCTGGCCGATCAGGCGGCCTTCGGCATCGCGCAGGGGCGACAGCCTGATCTCGATGTCGACCATGCGGTCGTCCGCGGTACGGATGCGGGTACGACGGGTCATGGAAACACTTGCGCGCAGGTGCGCGATACGCAAGGCAACGGTCTCCGCGGATCGATCCAGCGCCAGCAGTTCGGTCGCGTTGCGGCCGACGACATCGGCGGCCGCATGCCCGAACAGCATGGTCGCGCCTGCGTTCCAGGTGACGATACGGTTGTCCAGGTCGCGCGTGATGATCGCGTCCTGGCTCTGGTTCACGATCTCGGCGAGCAGGCGGATCTCGGCCTCGCGTTCGCGCAGCCGCCGATCGGACACCACCGGGTGGGTGACATCGCTCGAAAAGCCCTGGTACCGGCCTTCGGCGTCTGCCGGCAGCTGCGCGCTGCGCAGTTGCCCGGTCAGTTCTTCCACCACGACCATGATGAACGATGGATGGCCTGCGCCATCGCGCACCATCGAGATCGTCGTGTTCGCGACAAGCCAGCTGCCATCGGCGTGCCGTAAACGCCGCTGCACGCCGTAGCTGTCGCGTTCGCCGGAGAGCATCGAGTCGCGCAGCGCGAGGCTGTACGGCAGATCCTCCGGGTGTACCTGCGCGCGGAAGTCCAGCGCCAGCAGTTCCGCCTCGCTGTGGCCGGTCATCTCGCGCAATGCCGCGTTGACGCGCATGCGCCGCCCGTCGAGGTCTGCGGCCACGATGCCGGTACGGGCGCTGCGGAAGATCGCATCGATCACCGCGGCGTTCGGGCAGGCTGGTACCTGCGAGTGCGCCCCTGCCGTGGGCCCGGACGCGCCCTCGGCTGCCAATGTCGCGGGTGGCAGGGGTTCGTTCATCGCGTCCGCGGCCAGGTACGTTCGGCGCTGGTCACGGGTGACGCGCGCCGGCTCGCTCACCGACCTGCGGCGGTGCGACCTTCAGGACTTCCTCGATGGTAGTCAGCCCGGAGGCGACCTTCATCGCGCCGCTGATGCGAAGCGGCTTCATGCCGTCGCGAGCCGCCTGCTCGGTCAGTTCGAGCAGGTCGCAGTCGGCCTGGATCACCCTGCGCAGGTTGGGCGACAGGACCATCAGTTCGTAGATGCCCGCCCGCCCGCGGAAACCGGTCATCCGGCATTCGAGGCATCCGTTCGCGCGGTACACGGTGTCCGGCTTGCGCGCCTTCCACGGCGCCACCAGCAGGTTCCAGGCGTCGTCGTCGAGCGGGCCCGGTTCCTTGCAGTGCGGGCAGAGCGTGCGCACCAGCCGCTGCGCCATGACGCCGAGCACGGTCGCATGCAGCAGGTAAGGCGGCACGCCGATGTCCAGCATGCGCGTGACCGCCGAAGGCGCGTCGTTCGTGTGCAGCGTCGACAGCACCAGATGGCCGGTGAGCGACGCCTGGATCGCCATCTCGGCGGTTTCCTGGTCGCGGATCTCGCCGACCATGATGATGTCCGGATCCTGGCGCATCAGCGTGCGGATGCCGCTCGCGAAGTCCAGGCCGATGTTGTGCTGGACCTGCATCTGGTTGAACGCGGGTTCGACCATCTCGATCGGGTCCTCGACCGTGCAGACGTTCACTTCCTCGTTGGCCAGGTGCTTGAGCGTGGAGTAGAGCGTCGTCGTCTTG
>CAMDXD010000120.1 GCA_945877995.1 Bordetella parapertussis | reverse complement strand
AGTTGTATTCGCGGATCCTCAACCAAGGAGTCAAAATGCCCCGAATCACCCATATCGCCTTGAAGGTCGCCGATATCGATTCTGCTACCAAGCTCTACGAAGACGTTTTCGGTTTTCGTTACGTGGAGACGGTCCAGTCCAAAGGCCATGTCTCCCGGCAGTTGAGTGATGGACACCTGTCGCTGGCCCTCATGCAGTACGAGAGCGAGCAGTCGCCGGAAGCCACACTCGCCGGCCCCGGACCCTGCATTCACCATTTCGGGTTAGAGGTGGACGATCTCGCCAAGTACACTGCCGACATAGTCAATGCAGGATGCGAGATTCTGAGCGGGAGTCCGGAGAAGCCGCCGGTGAAGTTTCGAACCCCCTCTGGTGTGATCGCGGAATTGCAACCTGCAGGGCGATTCACCAAGTAGCGCGAAGCGCCAACACAGTAACGTCGATCCTGACAGCCCACGTGATCACCCTGACACCGCCTCGGGGTCGGACTGACCGAAGCAGATGTGGCACTTCCAAACGCCGATCGAGTTCAAGCAGCAGTTACAGCAGTTCACCTTAACGAAAACGGATCACGCCATTCTCAACTAATCAGTGGTCCGAAAAACCCCGGCAGGTCAATGGCTGATCCCTCGAAGGCTCGGCCCGACATCTGCATCGGTACCGATGACTTTCACACCAGCGACGGATTGGCGGCGGCGTTCTTGTCCGCCTTCCAGCTGCAGGGCTGGAGCGTCAGCCTGAACGACCCGTTCCCGGGCGCGCTGGTTCCAGCCAGCCGGTATCGCACGGACAGGCGCGTCGAGGCCGTGATGGTCGAGGTCAACCGGCGGCTGTATCTTCAGGAAGACGACGCAACACCGCTGCCCGATTTTTCTGAGACAGCCGGGCGGATTCGGCAGTGCTGCCGGATGGCGTTGAGCACCGAATAAGAAGCGAGGCTCGCTGATGGCAAAGACGCCGAAGAAGCAGGATGCCCCGCCCTCGGTTACCGAGGATGTGACCGAGTTCGAGGTCGATTCCGGCGGCACCTTGAGCATGTTGGGGCACTACCAGCCTGAGACCCGCGCCGAGTTCTACGAGGAAGTCGCCGACTATTGGTCGGGATCACCCCAGGAACTTGCTGATGCGATGGACGAATGCCAGCCGCTTGCCTGGGCTGTTCACTCGATCTACTCGGACTTTCGCGACGAGCTTTCGTCGGATCTGCAGGAGGCTCAGAAGGCCGGCGCCGGTCACAAGAAGCGACGCGCGGCGCTGCAAGCTCGTCTGAGCACGATGCCCGAGGAGCCTGAGGACGGCGTCGAGGCCTGGCTGCTCCCCATGACGAGCAGAGAGTTCGACGAGTGGGTCTCGCCGGAGATCGAGAAGTGGTTCGAGTCTCCGCCCGACTGGGCCTTCGAAGACGACTACCTGCCCCAGGGTGGCACGGCGCAAGGTGCTGCCATGGAGTATTTTCAGTCGATGGATGCCGACGATCTGGAGATACTGGGCGTGACGGTGGTAGAAGGTGAGCACCCCGGAAGCACGTACTACGCGGCGGAACTGCACGGCGACATCGACGAAGCCAACCGCGCAGCCGGGGAGGCAGGCATTCCGGTGCGATTCGTAGCGGCCACCGCTTCATAGGCCGCCCGCCAGCCACCAGCGCACCGGCACCCATTCCCCCACGCCTCGACAACGATCCCCGACGCCCATGTTCTACTACATGCTCGCTGTCACGCTGGCCGTCACGGCATTCATCGCGCACCAGGTGCTGCGGCGGCTCGCGGTGCTGCGCTCCGGCGGCATGGCCACCGGCGCCGTGGTCGGACATGAGATCGAGGACGGCTACGAAGCCACCGTCGACCACCCGGTCGTGCGCTTCACCGACCACCTCGGGCAGGATCACACGTTCCGCGCCGAGGGTCCCCGCTCGTCGTCTACCCGCCTGGGCGCCAGGGTGCCGGTGGTCTACCTGCGATCGAACCCCGAGCAGGCCTACGTGCGCAGCTTCCTGTGCATGTGGTGGAACGTGCTGCTGTGGAGCATCGTGGCGGTGGGCTTCTGGGGGGCGATGCTCAGCGTCGAGTGGTAATCGCCGCCGGCGGGGCGGCGAAAATCTACGCGACCAGATTAGGCGACTTCTATGTCGAATTAGAAATCAAAAAGGCGACTGATTGAGGAGGCACTTCGGTGCACTGGCGCGTCCTCACGCTATCGCCGCTTTCGAGGCGACCCACGCCGTCATTCGCTCGACAAGTTCTCCGACTGGCAGCATCTCGATGTCCTGCGGCGAGAAACCTTGCTTCATATCCGCTCCCGCAAGGTCGGAGATCGAAGCCTTGTACCGATGGGGCTTCGCTTCCAGGACCAGCGTCCGCTTACAACGCTGTCTCGGCCTTCCGTAAGTGCGGCATCCGAAGTCAATGCCGAGTTCGAACGGCATGTCAGTTACTTCTTGTCTCTCGGAGACATTGGATCGGTACCGTAGCTGTTCTTGTTCTTGATCGTGCCATCGCGGCCGTGGATGTAAAGCTCGGTTCCCGCCCGCTTTGCAACATCCCGGCCGTACATGATGGCCTGCTGCTGGGTATCGAAGACCTTGCTCGCCCTGATGGCCTGCGAGTTCTTGACAGACCATCCCCCGGACGGGTTGGGGACCACGTGCTTGCTTACCTTGCTCATGACGTCTGCTCCATGTGAAAGGCAGTTGCTGGGTGCCAGCGGGGCTTGCAAGCGCATGGTAGCGCCCGCGGCCACCGCGTTCCCGAAACGGTAGACGGGACCCTGTCGGCACGCAACCGGAAGAAGCGTGCTCGAGCACGCAAAACGATCGAAACGCTTCAGCGGCTACGCAACAAGCCCGATCAGGTTATCGATTCGCTCGGCAGGCAATGCATCCAGCACCAGATCGGCGACGACGCTGCAGCGTTCAGCAGCCGAGGACTGGAGGGCGTTCGCCTGGAACTTCGCCCTCATCGCCTCATCCGTCATCGGGTTCGCCGCCGTCCCGCTCGCGTGTGGGATATGGATTTCGAATGTCTGCCCTCCGGCGCGCATCACCGCGAACGCCTCATCCTTCCCGAGCGATGCATTGCCGACTGCGCTGACCTTCCCGCGTAACGCTGCGATCACCGGGTCCACCGCCTTGGCGTCCGTGTACTGCGGTATCCCCGCATTGCCGTCCACATAGGCCACCGCCGCCGAATGCTTCCACGAGAACTTCGACTGCAACCCGGTCGACGGCTCCGACACGCCAGTGATGCTCAGCACCAGCGGATGCACCCGCAGTTCGATCGCCTCGATCTGCGCGGGGTCGACCGGATGGCGCTGCTTCATCTCAACCATCGCATCGATCAGCGGATGCAGCAGCACACCGCAGGCATACGGCTTGTGGCCGTTGGTCTCGATCACCCATGGGCCGCCGAGGCCTTCGACCAGTTTCTCGGGCTCGCAGCGGTTGCTGTAGATGCGCCCGAAACCCTTGTTCCCTTCGACGATCTCCTGCGTGCCGTCGAAGCCCTTCGAGGCGAGCAGTGCGGCCAGCAGTCCGTTGGACGCGGCCTTGCCGGCGTGCAGCGACTTGCACATCGTGCCGCGGTTCTGCTGCATGCCGGCGGCCTGGGTCGCAGCGATCGCCAGTGTGTAGGTCATCTGCTGGCCGGTGAGGCCGAGCAACTTGGCGCAGGCGGCACCGGCGGCGATCGTGCCGAGCGTGCCGGTCAGGTGCCAGCCGCCGTCATGGTGGCCGGGGGCGGTGCGTCCGACGCGCACGCCGGCCTCGAAGCCGGTGGCGTAGGCGAGCATGAACTCACGGCCGCTCACTGGCGTGCTCACGGGGTTGGTCGCGCCTCGCACTTCATCCAGATGCTCGGCCAGCGCGAACAGCGCCGCCAGGATCGGCGAGCTCGCATGCAGAACCACGCCGCCCATGTGGGTGTCGTCGTAGTCGAGCAGGTGGCCCATCTGGCCGTTGGCGATCGGGGCTTCGAGCAGGCCGAGCTTCAGGCCGCGTCCGATCACGGTGGCGACCGGGCGGCCGCCGTTGAGCTTGAGCGTCTCGAGCGTGATGTCGATCTCGGAATGCGGGCTGCCGGCCAGGGCGCAGCCCAGCCAGTCGAGGATGCCGCGCTTGCATTCGCGTACCGCGGCAGGCGTCAGCGATTCGTACGTGGTCGCGGCGAGGTGGTTGCAGAAGGTCTTGGTGAGGGTGACCGTGCGGGTGTCGAGGGACTGTTCCATGGCTGTTCAGGTCTCCGTGACGGCCATGCCGTCGTGCGCGCCGATGAACTCCAGCACGTGCCGTGCGCAGGCGGCGGGATGGATCATGTGCGCCATGTGGTAGCGCGTGGGCAGGTAGGCGATGCGGAAGTCGGCGAGGCGCTCGCGCAGCAGGCGCTCCTGTTCGGCGTCGGTAATCGGGCCGGCGTCGGGGTACAGGCCAAGCACCGGCAGCTTCACGTCGGGCAGGAAGCCCTCGGCACTCGCGGTGTTGAGGATCTCCACCAGCCGCAGTTGCACTTCGAAGTCGTTGGCGGCGAAGGTCTTCGCGTACCAGGCGAACATCCCCTCCTCGGTCTCGGGCGGGAAGCGGGTCGAGCGGTTGGTGGTGTCGACCCATTTTGCCGCGCCCATCTCGCGCATGGCGTCGGTGCGCGAGCCGCGGCCGAGTGCATAGCTCTGCTTCATCTTGTCGCTGATGAACACTGGGGTCGCGCAGAGGGTGAGGGTGCGCAGCAGGTCGGGATGCTGGGCGGCGAGGCCCAGGCCGAGGATGCCGCCCAGCGACTCGCCGCAGAAGTGGATGCGATCGGTCTGCGTGGTGTCGATCAGGTGCTTCACCAGGTCGGCGAGGTCGTCGATCAGGATCTGCGGATCCATCTGCGTCTTCGGGTCGAAGTTGGTCCCTGACTTGCCCAGGCCGCGCATGTCCGGCCGCACCACCTTGTAGAAGCGCGCCAGGTAGGGGACGCTGCGATACCAGAACTCGGCCGAGCGGCCGTTGCCATGCTGCAGGATCAGCAGCGGGGCGTTGCGCCAGGGGTCGGTGAAGTCATCGATGAAGTAGTGCAGGTCGGGCTGGCCGGGGCGCTGGAAGATTGGCATGGGCTTGGGGTTTTCGTGTCGCGTCAGAGCGTCTCGGGGGTGAGCTTCGCGCGCTTGATCACCTTCGCCCACTTGTCGCTGTCGGCGCGCAGGAACTTCGCGAACGCATCCGGGGTGTTGGTGACCGCCACCGCGCCGTCGCCGGACAGGCGCTGGGCCACGGCGGGGCGGCGCATCGCCTTGGCCACCGCCTCCTGCATGGCGTTGAGCGTGGCCGGGGTGGTGCCGCGCGGGGCGAACAGGCCGTACCAGCCGTTCACCTCGAAGCCGGGCAGTGCCGATTCAGCGAGCGTCGGCAGCTCGGGCATCGCGGCCGAGCGCTTCAGGCTGGTCACCGCCAGCGGGCGCAGGCGCCCGGCGCGGATCAGCGAGGCCGAGGCGAGGAAGTTGTTGAGCATCGCCTGCACCTGTCCACCGAGCAGGTCGGCGGTGGCGGGCGAGGCGCCCTTGTACGGCACATGGATCAGGTCGATGTCGGCCATCGCGGCGAGCAGCTCCATCCCCAGGTGCGGGCCGCTGCCGTTGCCGGACGAGGCGTAGGTGACTTCACCCTTGCGCTTGCGGGCGAGCGCGATGAATTCCTTCGCGCTCTTCACCGGCAGCGCCGGGTGCACCACCAGCACGAACGGGTATTCCGCGACCAGGGTGACCGGCACCAGGTCGTTGTCGTTGTCGTACGGCAACTTCGTATACAGCAGCGGGTTGATCGTGTGGCTGGCGATGGTCAGCAGGAAGGTGCTGCCATCGGGCTTCGAGCGCGCGACCGCATCGCTGCCGATGATGCCGTTGGCACCGGGACGGTTGTCGATGATCACCGGCTGGCCGAGGGTCTCGGCGAGCTCCGGGGCGATGGTGCGGGCGAGCGCATCGGTGCCGCCGCCGGCGGGGTAGGGGACGATCAGGCGGATGGGCTTGGTCGGGGCGGGCTGCTGCGCGCGAGCAGGGTTGGGGGTGGTGGTGGTTGCGGCGACGATGCCGGTGGCCAGGGTCGCGAACGTGGAGCCTGCGGCCGCGACCAGCCGGCGCCTGCGCGGGCTGGGCGTGCCTGCCTCGGCGGGCCGTGCCGGGCCGGACGTAGCGGGGTGGTCTGCGTGGTTCATCGTGTGTACTCCAGAGTCGGCGATCCTATCCTGTCTCTGGAATCAATCGGCGCGTTCGGGCATGCTGCGCCGATGATGACGACCGACCTGCGCGGCCCGCGCGATACCCGACCCACCGCCCGTTCACGGGCTGCGGCCGTTGCCACCGCCGCGTTCGCCCTCGCCTGCGCTGGCGCGGCGCACGCCCAGCCCTATCCATTTCCGTCGAAGCCGGTGCGTCTGGTGGTACCGGCCGCCCCGGGCGGTGGCACCGACATCATCGCGCGGGCGATCGCGCCGAAACTCGGCGAGCTGCTCGGCCAGCCCGCGCTGATCGAGAACCGGGCCGGGGGCGGCACGAACATCGGCACTGAGTTCGTCGCCCGCGCGATGCCGGACGGGCACACGCTCCTGATGGCCAGCACGCCGCACGCGATCAACCCCAGCCTGTTCGCGAAGCTCGCGTTCGACCCGGTCCGCGACTTCACACCGATCACCCTGCTGGCAACGGTGCAGACAGTGCTGGTGGTGCATCCTTCGCTGCCCGCGCGCACGGTGAAGGAGTTCATCGCGCTGGCCAAGGCGCGCCCGGGACAGCTCGCGGCCGGCACGTCGGCGGGTACGTCGCAGTTCCTGGCGGTCGAACTGCTGAAGTCGATGGCCGGTATCGACATCGTGAACGTGCCTTACAAGGGCGCGGGCGCTGCGCTGACCGACACGCTTGGCGGCCATGTGCAGTTTCAGGTAAACACACTGGTGGCAACGCTGCCGCATATCGAGGCTGGACGGCTGCGCGCAATCGCGGTCTGCGGGCCGACCCGCTCCGCACTGCTGCCGAAGGTGCCGACCGTCAGCGAGACCTTGAAGGGCTTCGAGTCGGCTGGCTGGTACGGGCTGCTCGGACCGCCCGGCCTGCCCCGCGAGGTGGTGACCCGGCTGCACGGCGCCTTCAAGGCGGCGATGTCGGATGCCGCGGTGCGCGAGCGCTTCGCCACGCAGGGCGTCGATGTCGTGGCCGGAACGCCGGAGGAACTCGGCGCGTTCATCGCCCGCGAGATCCCCAAGTGGGCCTCCGTCGTGAAAGCCGCCGGCCTCAAGCCGGAATGAGAAAACCCAGGTAGAAAACCCGGGTCACGACTCAGCTCTGACTCACCTTGATATAGGACGATCGTCCGCCGTCGGCGGCGATCATCGTGCCGGTGAGCATGCGCGAATCGTCGCAGGCCAGGAACAGGGCGATGGACGCGATGTGTTCCGCCTCGCCCACCGAGAACGGATACATCTTGCGAACCGCGAGCTGCGCGCGCTCGGCCGGCGTCATCTGGTCTTCCGTCCGCCCCTCCCATCGCTTGATCGACCGCTCGGTACGTACCGTCCCCGGCGCGATGCCGTTGGCACGGATGCCATGCGCCGCATACTGCGCGGCGAGCGTCTGGGTGAACGACGTGATGCCACCCTTGGTCGCTGCATAGGCGGGCTTCTGTGACCCCTTCAACCCCATGTGCGAACCCAGGTTGATGATCGAACCGCCGCCCGCCTGCATCAGGTGCGGGATGCCGTGGCGGCAGACCAGGAACGGATGCAGCAGGTTGAGGGCGATCGTGCGATGCCAGACGGCGAGGTCCATCTGGTGCACCGGGCCATCTTCCTGCAGCGATCCGCCCGCGCAGTTCATCAGCACGTCCAGGCGGCCGAACCGGGCGACGGTCGCCTCGACCGCGTTGCGCACGCTGTCGTCGCGGGTCACGTCCGTTTCGACGAACAGCGCCTCGCCGCCCTCCGCGCGAATCTCGTCGGCGGCAGCCGATCCGGTCTCGGCGTTCAACTCGATGATGGCAACGCGTGCGCCTTCGCGCGCGAACAGTTTCGCCGAAGCCTTGGCGATGCCTGCGCCTGCACCGGTCAACAATGCCACCTTGCCAGCGAGTTTCATTCGGTCTCCTCGTATCGTCGATTCTGGTCAGTGACCGATCCGCCATAGTATAAGTTGCGTGCCACAGGGGCCGAAGAGCACCGCGTGCAAGGAGAAGGACGACAATGAACGCAACGATTCGCGCAGGCGCACTGATGCTTGCATGCGCCGGCCCGGCAGGTCCGTGGCAGCAGGCCGCCCACGCCCAGTCATGGCCGGACAAGCCGATCCGCTTCCTCTGCCCGTTCCCGGCTGGCGGCGCGGCCGACGTGGTCACCCGCATGCTGTCGCTGAAGTACACCGAGGCACTGGGCAGGCAGGTCGTCGTCGACAATCGGGCGGGCGCTGGCGGCAACATCGGCGTGGAACTCGCGGCGCGCGCGGTACCCGACGGCCATACGATCCTGCTGGCCTCTTCGAGCAATTTCGCGTTCGCGCCGAGCCTGGAAGCGAACCTCCCGTACGATCCGCTGCGCGACTTCGCGCCGATCGCCCTGGCCGTGCTGGTGCCCAATATCCTCGTCGCGCATCCATCGGTACCGGTGCAGTCGGTCAAGGACCTGATCGCGCTCGCGAAGGCATCGCCCGGCACGATCACCTTCGCGTCTCCGGGCACCGGCACCACGTCGCATCTCATCGGCGAGCTGTTCGCGCGCTCGGCCGGCATCAAGCTGGTGCACATCCCCTACAAGGGAGGTGCGCCCGCATCCAATGACCTGCTCGGTGGCCATGTGCAACTGCTGTTCGGATCGGTTTCAACCTCGCTTCCGCATGTGAAGGCGGGACGGCTGCAGGCGCTCGGCGTGACCAGCGCCCGGCGTTCCGAAGCTGCACCCGAGGTCCCGACGCTCGCGGAGTCCGGCTTGCCCGGGTTCGAGGTGGTGCAGTGGTTTGGCGTCACTGCGCCTGCGGCGACGCCGGCTGCCATCGTCAAGCGCCTGAATGCGGAAACCGTGCGTGCGCTTGCATCCGCCGACTTTCGCGAGGGCCTGATCCGGCAGGGGCTGGATCCCGCCGCAGCCAATTCGCCGCAGCAGTTCGGCACCTACATGCGTGACGAAATCGCACGCTGGGCGCGCTTCTTCAAGGAGGCGGGGCTCAAGCTGGAGCAGGTGCGATAGCCCGCACGGGCGGTTTGAACCCTGCCGCAGCGTAGAATCGGGAGGGTCAGGCGCGGGTGCCTGGCACCGATTCCATTGGAGGTCGTGTTGCTCGAAGTCTCCGCCCTCGCCGCGGCGCGTGGCGATCGGGTGCTGTTCGCCGGCCTGGACTTCTCCGTCCCGGCGGGCGGGCTGTTGCAGGTGACCGGACGCAACGGCACCGGCAAGACGACGCTGCTGCGGGTGCTGGCGCGGCTCGCGCGGCCGGAAGCAGGCGTGGCACGCTGGAACGGCACGCCGGTCGACGAGCTGGGCGACGAGTATTTCGCCGACCTCTGCTACCTCGGCCATGCCCCGGCGATCAAGGAAGACCTGACCGCGCGCGAAAACCTGGCGATCTCGGCCGGCATCGCCGGCGTGACCGTGGATGCCGCCGCCATCGACGCCGCGCTCGCCGAAGTCGGCCTCACCGGACGCGAGATGCTGCCCGGACGGGTGCTGTCGCAGGGCCAGCGCCGCCGCGTCGCGCTCGCCCAGCTCTACCTCGGCAGCCGCAAGCTCTGGCTGCTCGACGAGCCGCTCGCCGCGCTCGACACCGAGGCGGCAGAGGCCTTCGTCGCGCGCCTGGGCCGCCACCTGCTGGGCGGCGGCGTCGCGGTGGTTGCAACACACCATGCGATCGAGCCGGCGGCACCAGCCACCCTGCATCAGCTGCGCCTCGGTGGTGCACGATGAACCACGCACCGCCCGAAAACCCGGTCGAAAACCCGGGTCAGACACGGTTTATCGGAGCGGTCGCGCCTGGTTCACGGCAGGCGCCCAAAAACCCGTGTCTGACCCGGGTTTTCGATAAACCGTGTCTGACCCGGGTTTTTGGGGGGGCATGGTGAGCCGGTTGTTGTGGTGTGTGCTGCGGCGTGACCTGCTGCTGACGCTGCGCCGTCCCGCGGAGCTGCTGACGACGCTGTTCTTCTTCATCATCGTGGTCAGTCTGTTCCCGTTGGGCATCGGGCCGCAACCGGAGTTGCTGCGCGAGATCGCACCGGGCGTGCTCTGGGTGGC
>CAMDXD010000119.1 GCA_945877995.1 Bordetella parapertussis | reverse complement strand
CAGGTCGAGGCGCTGGTTGCCGAGGCCGATCTGTCGCGCATCCGCGCCGGCGATGCCGTGACGGTGATCGTTGCAGGCACTGGGCACCGGCTCTCCGGCCGCCTCACGGCGATCGATGGCGCACGCGTCCAGCGCCTGCCGCACCGGCTGCTCGCCGACGGCCACGGTGGTCCGGTCGAGGTCCTGCCCGCCGGGCCCAACGGTGGCCTGGCACCGGTCGATGCGCTCTACCGGGTCGTGATCGAGGGCGATGACCCACTTCCCGGCCGCGTCGCGGTCAGGCGCGTCGCAGTCCATATCGACGCCCACCCGGACAGTCCGGGACGCCGCTGGCTGTCGGCCATCGCCGCGGCACTGTTCCGCCAGGGCGCATTCTGACCGATCGCCGCAGCGGCCTGGCGCGTCTGCGGGGTGAATCCGCCGGTCAAGCCGGCTCAGAACCCGTACAGCGCCGCCGCGTTGTCTACCAGTATGCGGTTGCGCACCGCCACGTCCGGCACCCAGTGCCCGAGCAGGTCGGCGATGTCACCGTCGTTCGGCATGCGCGTCTTCACGATCACGTGCGGCCAGTCGGTGCCCCATACCAGCCGCTGCGGCGCGGCATCGACCAGCGCGAAGGCGAAATCGTCGGTGTCCGGGTAGGGCATCTCGGTGCCGGTCAGGCGGTACGGGCCGGTCATCTTGGCCCATGCGGCGCCGTCCCTCATCAGGCGCATCAGTGCCTGGAAGCCTGCGTCGGCGGTGCCCCTGCTGGTGGGTACGTAGCCGAGGTGGCCGAACACGACCGGCACCGGAAAGTCGGCGAGCTGGCGGTCGAGGTCCGGGAATTCGTTCACGTGCATCAGGAACTCGACATGCCAGCCGAACGGCCTGACCTTGTTCGCGAGGCCGGTCAGCGCATCCAGCGGCAACTGGCCCTTGCCGGTCTTGAGGTCGACGATGTTGCAACGGACCCCGCGCACGCCGGCGGCATCGAGCCGCTCGATCTCGGCCACCGGGATATCGAACGGCACCACCGCCACGCCGCGCAGGCGCTTCGGATCGGCGGCCAGCGCATCGAGCATCGCGCGGTTGTCGACGTCGTACACGCTCGGCTGCACCAGCACGGCGCGTTCGCAGCCGAGGGTATCCAGCATGTGCCGGTATTCCGAGGGCAGGGCGTCCGGCGGGGTATAGATGCGCTCCGACCAGTACGGGTAGCGCGACGCCGGACCGCACACATGCGCATGCGTGTCGCAGGCATGGGCCGGGAACGGCACCTTAGGCGCGCGGAGCGCGGGGTCGTGCGGGATGCAGGTGGGGATCGTGCTGGTGGTCATCGGTCGCGGGTGATCATTCGGTCGAGCATGCCGCACAATACACCGGAGCCCGCCCGGCCTGCAGCGGTGGGCTCCGCCTCGCCCCCCTGTCCATCCACAGCCGGAGCACCTGCATGAGCGCAACCACCCCCGATCTGCCGAGCCCGCATGCCGAGCTGTCCGCGCTCGCGTCGCTCGCGTCGCGTTTCGTCGACGTCGAATCGCTGCCCTGGCGCGACACGCCTTCGCCACTGATCCGGATGAAGGTGCTGCTGGAGGAGCCATCCACCGGGCTGCTGACCGCGCTTTTCCACTGGGCACCTGGCGCGGTACTCGGCGACCATGAACACGTGCGCATCGAGCAGTCGTACATCCTCGAAGGGGCGATCGAGGACGACGAGGGCGAATGCACCGCCGGCAACTTCGTCTGGCGGCCGGCCGGCAGCCGGCATGCCGCACGCTCGCCGAAGGGCGCGCTGGTGCTGGCGTTCTTCCTCGCGCCCAACCGGTTCTTTCCTGCAAAAGACAAGACCCCCCACGGCCTGTCGGTGTTCTAGTCGCGCCCGGGGTAGGCCTTCTCGAAGGCGGCGAGGAAGCGCGGCAGGTCCGATTCCGGCAGCAGCTGGATGCCCGCTGCACGCGAGCGCCCGCCACCGCTCTCGAACTGCCGGCATAGTGCATCGGCACCCGCCGGGATGCTGGCCGGGGCACGCACGCTGACCAGGTAGCCGCCAGCGCGCACGGTGAGCACTGCATGCGCGCGCATCGGGAATGCATTGGTGAGCTGGTTGCTGAAGAAGCCGGAGATGCGGCGTGCCCAGGCGGCGTCGGGCAGGATGAACGCAGCCGAGGATTCGCGCACCATCGCTGGTTCGACCTCGGCGGCGCGCGTGAGGTCGTCAGACAGCGCGGTGCGCAGCACTTCGAACACCGGTTCGGCGACGGCGAAATCGAGCGGGTTCTCGTAGTGGCGCAGTGTTTCGTACAACTCGTCGGGCTGGTAGTGCAGGTCGTCGAGCGATTCGCCGTACGCGTTGTAGTTCAGGCATTCGCCGAGCACGCGCAACGTGTGCATCTGCATGTCGTTCATCTCGAGCGGTTCGGCTGCCTTCCACGCCGCTTCGCGCAGGTTGTCGCCGAATGCCGCGACCACCGCCCATGCGCGATACTTGCCGTTCAGGAACCGGTCGACGATCAGGCTGGTGCAGGTGTCGGCGGAGCCGTCGATGTGCGCCCGGAAACCCGGGCGCTGCGGGATGGTGCCGGCGAAATGGTGGTCGAAATAGCGCACCCGCGCACCCGCATCGAGCGCGCGCATCAACGCTTCGCGATTGACCTCGAGCGAGATGTCGAACACGGTGATCTCGTCGCCGCGACCGGCCTCCACCCGCGCCAGCAGTTCGATGTCGCGCTTGGTACCGGTGACCAGGATCGCCTCGCGCGGCTCGGCGAGGCGCAGTTGGTGCAACGCGCACAGGCCGTCGGCGTCGCCATTGAAAACGTCATAGAATTTCATCGATGAATCCTGCGGGGCCGGATACTGAAGTCGTTACGCATGTCGTCACGGATTTCCGGCTGGCACAGGCGCGGGAAAGCCGGCTCGCGTGGTATTTCGCCGGAGCTTACCTGCTGGTCATCGTCTATGCGAGTCTGTCGCCGTTCACCGGCTGGGCCACGCCCGGGGCGCCGCCACTGGCCTTCCTCGACGAGCCCTGGCCGCGCCGCTGGCAGCGCTTCGACCTGTTCATCAATGGTGCGGCCTACCTGCCGCTGGGCCTGCTGCTGACGCTGGCGACCATGCGCTGGATGCGGCCGGTGTTTGCGGTGCTGCTGGCGACGCTGGCCGGCACCGCGCTCAGCTTCGTCCTTGAAACGGCGCAGATGTACCTGCCGGGCCGGGTCGCCTCCAGCGTCGACCTGTTGCTCAACGCGGCCGGCACGCTGCTCGGCACGCTGCTCGCCGTGCGCACCGGACGCATGCCGTTCTGGGCGAGTGTGCGCGATCTGCGCCGCCGCTGGTGCCTGCCGGGACGGGTCGCCGAGCCGGGGCTGGCCCTTGTGGCGCTGTGGTTCCTGACCCAGCTCGATCCGTCCCTGCCGCTGATGTCGCTGCGCGCGCTGCCGGCAACGGTGCCGATCCCGGGCACCGGCTTCATTCCGCCGCGCGAGTTCTCCGTCGGTGCGGCACTCGCCGTGGCGGTGAATACCCTCGCGGTCGGCCTGTTCGTGATGGCCCTGATGCGCCGTCGCTGGCATGCGCTGGTCGCGATGCTGTCGCTGCTGGCGATGGCCGTGCTGATCAAGTTCGGCGCGGGCCTGGCGATGCTGAAGGCCGAGGCGGCGTTCATCTGGCTGTCCGACGAGGTCCTCGCCGGCATCGGCGCCGGCGCCGCACTCGCGGCGGTGATGGTTGCACTGCCCCGGATGGCGGTGGCCGGCGTCGGCATCTTCGTGCTGTGCTGTTCGTTCGTGTCGATACACCTGTACGAGAATCCACTGCAGCCGCTCGAGGCGCTGTGGCCTTTCCGCTGGAACTACGGTCAGCTGCTCAACTACACCGGGCTCGCGCGCACGGTTACCGAGCTGTGGCCGCTGGCGGCCGCCGCGTACCTGTTCCGGCTGCGGCGGCTGCTGCGCAGGGGTGCACTGCCCGGGGCTGCATCCGCTGCCGGTCCTGCGCGCTGAGTGCCGGTGTCCCGGCGGATCGACCCGCTGATCGACGTGCGGGTGCGATGCCCTGGCTATAATGACTGCCTTTCCCTGCGGACCTGTCGATGAGCCACTATCGCCACCATGTCTTCTTCTGCTGCAATCAGCGCGAATCCGGCGCCGCGTGCTGCAACGACCACGGTGCGTCCGAGGTACGCGATTACGCGAAGAAACGGGTGAAGGCGCTTGGCCTGTCGGGCGAGGGCAAGGTCCGCGTGAACATGGCCGGCTGCCTTGACCGCTGTGAACTCGGCCCGGTGCTGGTGGTCTACCCAGAGGCGGTCTGGTACACCTATGTCGATCGCGGCGACATTGACGAGATCATCGACGAGCACCTGCTGAACGGCCGCCCGGTGGAGCGGTTGCGGGTCTGATGCCATGAAGCCATCGACGCTGAGCCGCTTCGACGTCCGTGGCGCGGCGGGCCGGATCGAAGTCAAGCTGAACGACCCGGGGCCGGGCCGCCGCGGCGTCGCACTGATCGCGCATCCGCACCCGCTGTTCGGCGGCACCAACGAGAACAAGGTGGTAACCACGCTGGCGCGCGTGTTCTTCGATGCGGGGCACATAGTGGCACGCCCGAACTTCCGCGGTGTCGGCGAGTCGGAGGGGGCGCACGACGAGGGCAACGGCGAGGCCGAAGACCTGGTGCTGGTGATGGATGCGCTGCGTGCGCGCTTCGGGCCGCTGCCGGCGGTCCTGGCCGGGTTCTCGTTTGGCGGCTTCGTCGCGAGCCGGCTTGCCGCGCGCGCGGATGCGGCCGGCGATCCGTTCTCGCTGGTGGTGCTGGTCGCGCCCGCGGTCGGCCGCTTCGAGGTCGGGCCGGTGAGCCCGTCCACCGTGGTGATCCATGGCGAGGACGACGACGTGGTGCCGCTGCGCGCGGTACTCGACTGGGCGCGGCCCCAGGAACTGCCGGTCTCGCTGGTACCCGGTACCGGCCATTTCTTCCACGGCCGGCTGCCGGTGCTGGCTCGGCTGGTGCGACGCGCGCTGGCGAGCGCTGGCGTCGAATGAACCCGATACCCGAGGTGCAGCACCCGGCGCCGGCGAGTGCCGTCGCGCCGACGATTGCCCGGATCACCGGCTTGCGCAAGTCGTACGGCGACCGCGAGGTGGTCGCCGGCGTAGACCTCGAACTGCGGGCCGGCGAGTGCTTCGGACTGCTCGGCCCGAACGGTGCCGGCAAGACCACGACGCTGAAGCTCTGCCTGGGGCTGGCCGAGCCGGATGCCGGGTCGATCGAACTGTTCGGTTTCGAACTGCCGCGCCAGGCGCGCGAGGCACGGCAGCGGGTCGGCGTGGTGCCGCAGATCGACAGCCTCGATCCCGACTTCACCGTGCGCGAGAACCTGCTGGTGTTCGGACGCTATTTCGGCCTGTCCGACGCGCACGTGAAGGCGCGCATCCCGGAACTGCTGGAGTTCGCAAACCTGACCGGCCGCGGCGACGCGAAGATCCAGGCGCTGTCCGGCGGCATGAAGCGTCGGTTGACCCTGGCGCGCGCCCTGGTCAACGACCCTGACCTGGTGATCCTCGACGAACCCACCACCGGGCTCGACCCGCAGGCGCGCCACGTGATCTGGGACCGCCTGAAGCAGCTCACCGCCCAGGGCAAGACGCTGCTGCTGACCACGCATTTCATGGAAGAGGCCGAACGCCTGTGCACCCGCCTGTCGGTACTCGACCAGGGCCGGGTCATCGCCAGCGGCGAGCCACGCGCGCTGATCGCCGAGCACATCGAGCCGCAGGTGGTCGAGGTGTACGGCGATGGCATCGACGAGTGGGCATCGCGCCATGCACAACCGGACAGCGAGCGCTGCGAGCGAACCGGCGAGACCGTATTCTGCTATGCCCACGATGCGGCGCCGCTCGTTGCAAGCCTTGCCGGCTGGCCGGGATTGCGCCACCTGCATCGCCCGGCCAACCTCGAGGACCTGTTCCTGAAGCTCACCGGCCGCGAGATGCGCGACTGACCGATGGCGACCGTACGCAACCCTGCCGGCGCGCCGGCGCGCAACTCGCCCTGGCGGCTGCCCTCGTTCAGCCTGCGCTGCCTGCATGTCTGGCGGCGCAACTTCATGGTCTGGCGCAAGCTGGCGATCCCGTCGATGCTGGGTAACTTCGCCGACCCGGCGTTCTACATGCTGGCGCTCGGCTACGGGTTGGGCGCGCTGATCCCGTCGATCGACGGCATGCCGTACATCGCGTTCCTTGCCGCCGGCACGATCTGCTACAGCACGATGAACACCGCGACCTTCGAGGCGCTGTACTCCGCCTTCTCGCGGATGCATGTGCAACGTACCTGGGACGCAATCCTGAATGCACCGCTGTCGCTCGACGACATCGTCACCGGCGAGGCGCTGTGGGCAGCGACCAAGAGCCTGTTCTCGGGTGTGGCGATACTGATCGTGGTCTGGCTGCTCGGCCTGGCGCAGTCATGGATGGTGCTCTGGCTGATACCGCTCGCGCTGCTGGTGGGCCTGTGCTTCGCCAGCCTGGGGCTGATCGTCACCGCGCTCTCCCCGAGCTACGACTTCTTCATGTACTACTTCACGCTGGTGGTCACGCCGATGATGCTGGTGTGCGGCGTGTTCTTCCCGGTCGGCCAGCTGCCCGAATGGCTGCAGGCGGTGTCGGCCGCGCTGCCGCTGACCCATGCGGTGGCGATCGCGCGTCCGCTGCTCGCCGGCGAGGTGCCCGGCCAGTTGCTGCTGCACGTCGCGGTGCTGGCGGGTTACGGCCTCGTGGCCTTCCATATCGCGCTGGTACTGGCGCGCCGGCGGCTGTTACGCTGAAATCTTTCCATCGCTCGACTCTGCCGACATGCTCTGGATAAAGGCCTTCCACATCATCTTCGTCACCAGCTGGTTCGCCGGGCTGTTCTACCTTCCGCGTATCTTCGTGAACCTGGCCATGGTCCCGGCCGACAGCATCGCCGAGCGTGACCGGCTGCTGCTGATGGCGCACAAGCTGTACCGGTTCATGACGCCGCTGGCCGTGCTGGCGCTGGTGCTCGGGTCGACGCTCTGGCTGGCCTACGGCTTCGGCGGTGGCTGGCTGCATGCCAAGCTCGCGCTGACCGTGCTGCTGGTCTTCTATCATCTGTGGTGCGGCCGGGTGCTCGCGGTGTTCAAGGCCGGCGGCAACCGGCGCGGTCATGTGTTCTACCGGTGGGTGAACGAACTGCCGGTGCTGATGCTGTTCGCCATGGTGCTGCTGGTGGTGGTCAAGCCGTTCTGAGGTCCGGCGCAGGGTCCTGGCTTCGAAGCCGATGCGGCTGCCGACAAACCTGCCTGCGCTGTGGCTGGTGGCATCGCTGGGCGCTGCCGCGGCGCCGCCAGCACCGCCGTTGCAGGCTGCGCCGACCGCGACCGCCGTCGAGTCGATGATCGTCGTGCGCAGTTCTCCGCTGGCGGGCTTCCAGTTCCACGCGGGCGAAGCGCTGTTCGCGCAGATGCAGGTCGGCGACCGGCTGGCGCTGGTGCGCGAAGCGGACAACCCGCATGACCCGAACGCGGTCCGTGTCGACTGGCGACAGGTGAAGCTCGGTTACGTACCCCGGCGCGATAACCCGCAGGTCGCACGCCAGATCGACCTCGGGGCTGCGCTCGAGGCGCGCATCTCGAAACTTCGTACGGCGCGCAATCCGTGGGACCGGATCGAGTTCGAGGTGGTGCTGCTGCTGCCGAAGCAGGCGGCCCAGCAGGAGTGATCGCCTGGTCAGCCCCCAACCGTCTGCACGAGCCTGCCGATCAGGTCGAGCACGAGGGTGGCGAACGGCTGCGTGTCCATCTCGCAGACCGCCGCGTGCACGTCAGGCGTGTCGTGCACGCACGCGAGCCCCAGTTCGCGCTCAGTCGTCCATATCCCGCCCGTAGACCGTCTCGATCGAATGCGCGAAGCGCTGCATGACCACCGGACGCTTCACCTTCAGGGTCGGAGTCAGCATGCCGTTTTCGATGGTCCAGGGCTCCGTCACCGCGATCACCCGCCGCACGCGCACGTAGCGCGGGAGGTCCTTCAACTGCTGGTTTGCCAGCCGCACCAGTTTCTTCTCATCGGTGTCCTGGGTCACCGCGATCAACGTCAGGAAATGGCGCCCCTCGCCGACCAGCATCACCTGCTCGAATAACGGGTTGTCGAGCAGCGCAGCCTCGGCTGCCTCGGGCGGGAATTTCTCGCCGTTGGACAGCACGATGATGTCCTTCGAGCGTCCGCGGATGTAGATCTTCCCGGCCTGGATCTCGACGATGTCGCCGGTGCTGAGCCACCCGTCGGCGGACAGCACCTTTGCCGTGGCCTCCGGGTTGCGCCAGTAGCCCTGCATCACCGATGGTCCGCGCACCAGCAGTTCGCCCGCGTCGGAGAGGCGCGATTCCAGCCCGTCGAGCAACTGCCCGACTGAACTGGGATCGTTATCGTCCTCGCGGTTGCCGGCGATCACGGGCGAGGCTTCGGTCATGCCGTAGCCCTGGATCATCTTCAGGCCGAGGCCGATGAAGGTCCGGGCGATTCGCAGTTCGAGCTTCGCGCCGCCGGCGGCGGCGAGGCGCAACTGGCCACCCAGCTTGGCGAGGATGGGAGCGGCGACCAGCGGCTGCAGCCGCGCGTAGGCGAGCCGTTCGAACAGGTTCGCCTGGCCGAGGAATACCTTCCATCCGCAGCGTACGGTCATCCGGAACAGCGTGCGCTTGACCACCGAGCCGGCGACCGCCTGCTCGATGCGCCCGAGGAAGCGTTCGAACAGCCTCGGTACCGCTACCAGGAGCGTGGGCCGCACCGCAGCGAGGTCGTCGCCGAGTTGCTGGATGCCGCGTGCGTAGGCGACGCAGACCCCGGCCCGCAGCATCAGGTAGCAGCCACAGGTGCGCTCGAACATGTGCGACATCGGCAGCACCGACAGCGAGGTGTCTGTGTCGCGCAGGCCGATCACCTTCGAACTCGCCTCGATATTGGCGAGGATGTTCGAATGGCCCAGCTTCACGCCCTTGGGCCGGCCGGTGGTGCCCGACGTGTAGACGATGGTCGCCAGTGCGTCGGGCTCGAGCGGCTGAACCTCGAAAGGCGGTGCCGACTCCGGCAGGAAGGTGGCGATGCTGTCGACAGGGGCGGGCGCGCAATGCCCTGGCGCTGGTGCCTCGATGCAGACGACGGCGGGCATCGCCGCCATCAACTCGCGCAACCGTGGCAGGGTCCGCGGCGTGTCCAGCACCAGCAACCGTGCCTCTGAATTGCCGATGCACCAGGCGATGCTCTCTGCATTGTCGATCACGTACAGCGGCACCACGACCAGCCCCATTCCCAATGCGGCCTGGTCGATCGCCACCCACTGCACGCTGTTCTTCAGGCAGATCGCGATGCGGTCGCCCTTCTCGAAGCCCCTGACGCGGAAGGCCTGCTGCCAGCGTGCGGCGAGGGCGATCACCTGCCCGGCCGTATAATCGCGCCACGCGGCAGTCGCCTCTGCGCTGCCACCGGCCGTCGGGCCTGTTTCCCATTGTCGGTACAGCACCTTGTCCGGGGTGCCCGCATGACGCTGCAGCAGCTGTGCGAGGTTGTTCATCCTGGCGTTCCTGGTGGAGCACGCATGCGATCGATGTTGAGGATACTGGAGTCCGGAACGAGCGGCGGTAGCAGGTGAGCGGCTCGAACCGATATTTTGCGCCATGCCCGCGCGGTCTGGAGGAAACGCTCGTCGTCGAATTGACCCGGCTCGGCGCCTCGCGCGTGGCGGCGGTACCTGGCGGGGTTGGCTTCGGCGGCGACCTGTCTGTCGGCTACCGCGCAAACCTCGAGAGCAGGGTCGCGAGTCGTGTGCTGCTCGGCCTGGGCGATGGACGCTACGCGAACGAGCAGGATATCTACGCGTTCGTGAGGTCGATCGACTGGCCGGCGCTGTTCAGCGTCGACCGGACGCTGCGCGTGGACGTGTCGGCGATCCGGTCGCCGCTGCGCAGCCTCGAGTTCGTCACGCTGCGGGTGAAGGATGCGATCTGCGACCGCTTCCGTGAAAAGCAGGGCGTGCGCCCGAGCGTCGATACCTTCATGCCCGATGTACGGGTGCAGTTGTTCCTCACCGCCGATTCGATGACGGTCTACCTCGACCTGTCCGGCGACCCGCTCTTCAAGCGTGGCTGGCGCGAGGAATCGGGCGATGCACCGCTGCGCGAGAACCTTGCCGCTGGCATGGTGGCGCTGTCCGGCTGGCAGCCCGGCACTGCGTTCCTCGACCCGATGTGCGGCAGCGGCACGATCGCGATCGA
>CAMDXD010000118.1 GCA_945877995.1 Bordetella parapertussis | reverse complement strand
GGCGCCCGGCGGCGAGGGTTCGCGGCGGGGACCCGTCACGAAGCCCATCAGGAAGGCGACCTCTATCCAGCCCCAGAGCAGCACCGCACTGCTGAAGGCGCAGTAAGCGCCGGCGACTGTCGGGTCATAGGCTGTCTGCGACAGGGCATACAGCGCAGCGATGCCGATCAGCGTCGCGCCCGCCATCGACCAGCGATAGGTCGACACGGGCAAGCCGTCGAGCCAGACGATCAGCCCGGTGGTGAACCACCAGACGAACATCGCATACAGCGCGGGGAGGATCAGTTCAGTCATTCAGTGCGAGCCTTGGCGCTCGGTCGGACGCTGGCGCGCCTACCAGGCCGGTGCCATCAGGACCTGGTCGGGTATCGCATTACGCTTGACCGGGAGCAGGTACAGGCGCGCGAACATGCCGGCTGCGCGCACGGCGCACGCTGCCTGCTTCACCTTGCCGACCAGCCCGCCCTGCGCCTTCGCGCGCTCGCTGTCGGCACTGATGCGGCACAGGGCCTCGAGCCCGCTGCGGAAGCGCGGGTCATCGATGTCCAGTTCGATCGGGAACACCTGCCGGGCGATCTCGGAGGTGATCCGGAACACCTCGAAGTCGTACTTGGTCGAGTCGAGGCCCAGCGCATGGTGCAGTTCTTCGCGGGTGTGGTCGCGCACGTACATCGTCGCGTACACCGCCACCAGGAAGAAGCGGATCCACAGCTTGTTCAAGCCCTTGAGGAGCTTCGGATCGGCACGCATCATGAGCGCGAGCGCTTCGCCGTGCCGGAATTCGTCATTGCACCAGCGATGGAACCACTTGAAGATCGGGTGGAAGCGGTGTTCGGGATGGCGCTCGAGCTGGCGGAAGATCGAGATGTAGCGCGCATAGCCGATCTTTTCGGACAGGTAGGTCGCATACAGGATGAACTTCGGCCGGAAGTAGGTGTACTTCTTCTCGCGCTTGAGGAAGCCGAGGTCGACCGCGACGCCGAAATCCTTCAGCGACATGTTGATGAAGCCGGCATGGCGCGACTCGTCGCGGGCCATGTAATGCATCAGCTTCTTGATGTCCGGGTTGGTGACGTTCTTCTCGATCTCCTTGTACAGCACGCAGCCGGAGAACTCGGAAGTGACCGACGAGATCAGGAAATCGAGGAACTCGCGCTGCAGCGGGTCCGGCAGCTCGCGGATCTCGGAGGCGAACTCGGGCGTGCGTTTGAAGTGGTCGACGTTGTTGTCGCCCTCGAACTCCAGCATCAGCTTGTCCCACTCGTCGCGCACCAGCGAGACATCCATGCGGTTCATCGCGTCGAAGTCGGTGGTGTAGAAGCGCGGGCTGAGCATCGTGCTGGTTTCTGCCAGACGAGTCGCCTCGAGACCGGAAGTGATGACGGGTGCTGTGGTTTCCATCGTGGGTCTCCTGGATTTACGGGCGCACGGGCTGCGTGGCGAGGGATGCACGCAGCGGCGGCGTGACATCGCGCGTCGACGTCCCGCTGTCGAGCAGCAGGCGGGCGAACACCCCGGCGTTGGTCGGGCCGAAAGACTCGAGGTCGATCCGGGCACCGGTGGCGTTATCGATCAGGGTAAGGCGCCCGTCCTTGCGGCCGATCAGCTGGAACGGCAACTCAGGCCCCAGCCCATGCGCCTTGCGCTCGCGCGCCATCGCGCGCAGCGACCCGCGAAGGAAACCCTGCTCGCCGGTGAAAGACTCCACCACCCGGCCCGTTGCGGCGTCGATCACGGCGACGCCGCCTGTGGGGGTATCTTCGAAGCGCAAGTCGCGGGTCACGACCGCTTCGGCATCCGGCACGCGCATGTCGATGCCCGATACGCGCACGGCCGTGACGGCGACCAATGACACCGCCAGCAGGATGCCGATACCCACCAGCGCACCGCGCGGGACCTGGTCGTTTGCGGAGACTTCGCTCATTCGGGTCAGCCTGTTCGTGCGGTTCGTGGGTCAGTGCGCCGGCAGGGCGTCAGCGGTGTCGCCATGGGACGCCGGGGTCTGGCGTGGTACAGCGGCGGCAGCCTGCATCGCCGAAGGGGCTATCGTGGCGGCGCTGCCGCTGGCGGCGGCGCCCGCGGCAGCCGACCAGGACTGTACCAGCAGGCGCGCGACGGCAGCCGCATCGGGGACGCTGCGCAGCATCGGCTCGGGATGTTTCATGCGCCACGGACGGGCATGCGGCCAGAGGTTCAGGTAGCCGATGTGGTCGGACGCCGGCAGCAGCACCGCGATGTCCCCGCTGCCGTCCCGATCGAGCCGCAGGTCGGCGTTACGCAAGGTGCGCAGCGGCAGGTTGAAGGTCAGCGTGAGCACGATGCCGATGCGCATCACCAGCCGCTTGTCGGTCAGCGTGTAGACCGTCGTCTGGCTGGTCATCCAGGCAAGCGAAGCGAGCGTGGCGAGCGCGAACAAGGGCACCGGGGCGAGCCACAACAGATCGACGACGGCCTCCCCGAACGTCGCGCCGTCCGACACCAGCAGCGCGCCGCGCAATGCGAGGATCAGCGCGAAGTACACGGCCAGCTTGCGCACGTGGAACACGCGCAGTGCCACCCCGCGCCATTGCGGCGATGCCTGCCACAGGATGCGCTCCGAGGCGGGCAACGGCTCGGGCAGCCCGAACTGCGGCTCGAGTTCGTGCTCGTGCCCGTTGTATGCGTCGAGGCTGTTGCTCATAGAAGCGGTTCCGCGCGATCGGGAGTGGCGTACAGGGTGCCCGCACCGTAGAACGCGCTGATCTTCTCGTCCTCGAGCATGGTGATCAGGTCGGGATGCCGCGTGACCGGTGCCTGCGCGATCTGTGCACCGAGGACCGCCTCGACCTTAACGCTGTCACGGCCGATACGGACGAACAGCATGGGGATCAGCACGTTGCGCGCGGCGCCCGGGACCTCGATCTCGAGGAAGCGGAAGGCCATCTCCATGCGGTCGACCCAGAGGTCCTTGACCACGCCGCCCGCGATACCGTCGGCACCGATGATCTGCATGCCGCGCGGATCGCGGTCCTGGCGCGCGATGCCGAAGCCTTCAGCGGTGCGCAGCGGCACGATCTTCGGCTTGCCATGTTCGTCGGGCTCGGGTACGTCGGCACGCTGCGCGTAGGCACCGGGGCCGACCCCGGCCAGCAGCGGATTGCCGGTCGGCACCAGCGGCGCACCGATCCAGGAATGGTTCGGCTCGGCGCTGATTGCCGGTTCTTTCTTGTCCGGATTCGGCACGACAACCGTCGACCCATCCGCCATCAGGTAGGTCTTCGGGTCCGGCACCGGCCAGCCGGTGATGGTGCCGCGCGAGTGGCCGTCGGTCTCCATCGGATAACCTTCGCGGTGACCCTCGCGGACCAGATAGTAGATCAGGCCGAAAAAGAATACCCAGAACATATACAGCACGATCTGCGCGACGTCGACGTATTGCGTGATGGCGCCGGTTCCCATGTTTCGTTCTCCTTGTTGCGGACGTTCCGCGTCGGGTAATGACTGCTTCGATCAGCCAGGCAGGCTGGCCATGCCGAACTTCGATGCCGCGTCGCGGCGGGATTTCCCGACCGGCCGGACGAGGGGTCCGAGCGCGATCAGCGTTGCAAACAGCAGATAGATCTCGATGTGCCAGACAAAGCTGTATCCGGTGGTCGTGCTCATCAGCGCCTCGCCGAGCAGGCCCTGCGTCGCGACATGCGAGACCACGTCGCGGATCGCGCCGCCGAGCGCGATCGCGATCCCGGCGCAGGTCGCCTGGACGGCGCCCCATGCGCCAAGCGCGAGGCCGACATGCTCGCGACGCTCCATGCCCATCGCCGCACACAGCGTGCCGACCGCGAACAACCCGCCGCCGAATCCGATCAGCAGGGTGCCGGCCCGGAACAGCAGCGGGGACTCGAGCGGCGCCGAGAACACGACGGCGGCAAACGCCGGAAGCCCCAGAACGGCACCGGCCGCGGCCACGCGCATCGCGTCAGCGCCACGGGTGAGCAGGCGGGCGGCCAGCGCGAAGGCGGCGAGGGAGCCGCCGGCGAGCACAGCGGTCAGCGCGGAGGTAGCACCGACCGACAGGTTCAGCACTTCGGCGCCGTAGGGTTCGAGCACGATGTCCTGCATGTTGAACGCCATCGTGCCCAGGCCGACGGTCCACAGGAAGCGGCGCGCCTGCGGCTGCGCGATGAATATCCGCCAGGTCGCACGAAAGCCGGGCGTATCGGCCGTACGGTCACGGTTGCGGCCCGGGTCGCGCGGCTCCTGCTTCCACAGCGCGACGGCGTTGAGCAGCACGCTGAGCACCGCAGCGCTCTGGATCACCTGCACCAGCCGGGTCTCGGAGAAATTCGCGAGCGCCACGCTGAAGACGATGCCGGCACCGACCATGCCGACCAGCAGCATCACGTACATCAGAGCGACCACGCGCGGCCGGGTCTGCGCCGACGCAAGGTCAGTGGCTAGCGCGAGGCCGGCGGTCTGGGTGGTCTGCACGCCTGCCCCGACCATCAGGAACGCGACCGCCGCACCGATGTGGCCGAGCCAGATCGAACCCGGTTCGCCGCGGCCGGTCAGGAGCAACAGTGCGAACGGCATGATCGCCAGCCCGCCGAACTGGAGGCACGAGCCCATCCAGACATACGGCACCCGGCGCCAGCCGAGCGCCGAGCGATGGATATCGGAACGGAAGCCGACCAGGGCCCGCAACGGCGCGACCAGCACCGGCAGCGACACCATCAGCGCGACCAGCCAGGCGCCCACGCCCAGTTCGACGATCATCACCCGGTTCAGCGTGCCGACCAGCAACGCGATCGCGATGCCGACGGAAACCTGGAACAGCGACAGCCGCAGAAGGCGGGACAGCGGCAGGTCTTCGCTCGCCGCATCAGCGAACGGCATGAAGCGCGGCCCGAGCGTTTGCCAGTTCGGCGCGAGCTTGCGGCTCAGGCCGTAGGCACGCTGGGCGAGCGAGGCGGAAGTCATGCGCGCACCAACTCCATTGCCTGGGAAATGTAGAAGCTGCGGGAGATGCGCCGCGTGCGGCCGTTCTGCCAGCCGGCAAGTGCCGGGTCGGTCGCCACCGCTCGGCGCAGGCGCCGTTCGGATACCGGCTCGATCATCGGCGATCGGTCGCTGCGCGGAAACAGCTTGCCCACGCCGATCAGCACGGTCAGCAGCGGGGTACGCGGTGCGAAGGTGAACACCATCGATCTGGACGTGCGCTCGGCCAGTGCCGCCAGGACCGAGATGACGTCGTCGTTGTCGTAGTGGATCACAGAATCCATGCCGACCACATGGTCGAACGAGCCGAGAGCCGGGTCGAGCATGTCGCCGGAGCGGAAATCGATCGTGCCACTGCCGCCGCCGGCGCGGTTTCGTTCGGCGATATCGGCTGGCAATCGGTCGCGCGCGAGGCCGACCAGCGTCGGCGAGAGGTCGATGGCCACGACTTCAGCGCCGCGGCGGGCGGCTTCGACTGCGAGTGCGCCGGTACCGCAGCCAGCGTCGAGCAGCCGACGTCCGGTCAGGTCTGCCGGCAGCCAGCCGAGCAGGGTGCTGCGCATCTCGTCGCGTCCGGCGCGCACTTTCGCCCGTATGCCGCTCACTGGCGCATCGGAGGTCAGCCGCGCCCAAGCCTGCACCGCGGTGCGATCGAAGTAGGTCTCGATCTGTCCGCGGCGCCGCTCGTATGAAGTCGCAAGGCTCATCGTCGCGCGTCCGGTCTCAGTCGAATCCCAGCAGGTCGAAAATATCGCGGTCGCGCATCGGCGTGGCGACCAGCGGGTCGGTGCCCTGCCAGAGCTGCGCGGCCAGCCGCAGGTACTCCTGCTGCACCGCTTCGACCTCGGGCGTTGATTCCATCTCGAACAGCGTCGACTTCTTGAGGCGGCTCTTGCGGATCACGTCGAGCGAGGGGAAGCGCGCCATCGTCTTCAGGCCGACCACGTTGTTGAACTTGTCGATCTGGTCGGTTTCATCGCTGCGGTTGGCGATCACGCCGCCCAACCGCACGTTGTAGTTCTTCGACTTGGCCTGGATCGCGCCGATGATCCGGTTCATCGCGAAGATCGAGTCGAAATCGTTGGCAGTTACGATCAGCGCACGGTCGGCGTGCTGCAGCGGCGCAGCAAAGCCACCGCACACCACGTCGCCGAGCACGTCGAAGATCACCACATCGGTGTCCTCGAGCAGGTGGTGTTCCTTCAGCAGCTTGACCGTCTGGCCGACCACGTAGCCGCCGCAGCCGGTGCCGGCCGGCGGGCCACCTGCCTCGACGCACATCACGCCGTTGTAGCCAGGGAACACGAAGTCTTCCGTGCGCAGCTCTTCGGCATGGAAATCGACCGACTCGAGCACGTCGATCACGGTCGGCACCAGGCGCTTGGTCAGGGTGAAGGTCGAGTCGTGCTTCGGGTCACAGCCGATCTGCAGCACGCGCTTGCCGATCTTCGAGAAGGCGACCGAAAGATTGGACGAGGTCGTGCTCTTGCCGATACCACCCTTGCCGTACACCGCGAACACCTTCGCGGTGCCCAGCTTGATGTTCGGATCCATCTGCACCTGGACGCTGCCCTCGCCGTCCGGGCGCGACGGCGCGGTCTTGGAGTTGCGGGTCTTCAGTGCGCTCAACGGGACGGTGACGGTATCCATCTGTTCGGTTCCTCCAGCGGGCCCCAGGGCCCGCGCTCATTGCGGGTGGTTTGCTTCCGGCCGGATCAGGCCGCCGCGCCGAGGCCTATGCCTTCGACGCGGTCTTCGAGTTCCTCTCCGGCGCGGCGCAGTGCATCGAGCGTCGCTTCATCCGGCTGCCAGTAGCTGCGCGCATGCGCCTCCAGCAGACGGTTCGCCACCTTCGCCGAGGCGGTCGGGTTGAGTTGCGCGAGCCGTTCGCGCATCTCGGGGTCGAGCAGGAAGGTCTGGGTGATCTGCTGGTACACCCAGGGTGCCACCTGGCCGGTCGTCGCCGACCAGCCCATCGTGTTCTTCACATGCTCTTCGATCTGGCGCACGCCTTCGTAGCCGTGCTGCAGCAGGCCTTCGTACCACTTCGGATTCAGCATCCGGGTGCGTGCCTCGAGCGAGACCTGCTCGGCGAGCGTGCGCACCACGCCGTCGCCGCGGGTCTGGTCGCTGATGTAGACCGGAACCGCGCTTCCCCGGGCACGTTCGACGGCCTTGCTGATGCCGCCCAGTGTGTCGAAGTAGGTGTCCTGGGTGGTCACGCCGAGCTCGACCGACTCCAGGTTCTGGTAGGTGAGCGCGACATCGGACAGCACGCTCTTCAGCAGTGCGACCTGCGGCACCGGCCGGCCACTGCGGCCGTAGGCGAAGCTCTTGCGACGGGTGTAGGTCTCGGCGAGTTCGTCTTCATCTTCCCAGCGGCTGTTGTCGATCAGCAGGTTCACGTTCGAACCGTAGGCCCCGTCGGCATTGCTGAACACGCGCAGCGCGGCCGTCTCGAGGTCACCGCCGTTGGCCTGCTGGTACGCCAGCGCATGCTTGCGCACGAAGTTCATGTCCTCCGGCTCGTCTGCGGACGCGGCGATGAAAGCAGCTTCGGCCAGCAGGCGGGTCTGCAACGGCAGCAGGTCGCGGAAGATGCCCGACAGCGTCATCACCACGTCGATCCGCGGCCGGCCGAGGTCGGCCAGCGGGATCAGTTCGGCGCCGGTCAACCGGCCGTAGCTGTCGAAGCGCGGGCGTGCACCCATCAGTGCGAGAGCCTGCCCGATCGGCGCGCCTTCGCTCTTCAGGTTGTCCGTACCCCACAGGACCAGCGCGATCGATTCAGGGAACGGATTGCCAGCCTCGATATGGCGGGCCAGGATCCGCGCAGCCTGCCGTGCACCGTCGAGTACCGCGAAGGCGCTCGGCAGCCTGAATGGATCGAAGCCGTGCACATTGCGGCCTGTGGGCATGATCGCCGGGGTGCGCAGCACGTCGCCGCCAGGCGCGGGCCGCACAAAGCCGCCGTCGAGCGCATGGACGATCGCCGGGACCTCTGAATCGCGTGCCAGCAGTTGGTCGTTATGGGCGAGCTCGCGATACAGCGTCTCGAGTTCGATGTCCGGCGAAACGCTGACGGCAAGCGCGGCCGCCACGCTGCGTTCGATCACTGCGCGGTCCGCGGCATCGGCATCCTTGCCAGGCTTGCGCTGGTTCAGGCCGGCCTCGTGCACCATCGCCTCGAGGGCGGCACGCGCCGGATGGGCGCCGTGCGAAGCCTCGGCCATCGCGATCAGCATGTCCACGCGCTCGGATTCGCCGGGCACCTGGCCGACGACATGCAGGCCGTTGGGAATCCAGGTCTGCTCGAATTCAAGCACCTGGCCGCCGAGCCGTGCGATCTCGGCATCGGCGCTGCCGAGCCACTGCGGTTCCGTCGGGGCGAGGTCGAGCGCTGAAGCCTGGGCCTGGATCAGCGTCGCCAGGTCTGCTGCCTGGGTCGAGGACTCCGGCGGCAGTGCACGCCACTGCTCGATCGAGGCCTTGAGGTCGACCAATCCGCGGTACAGGCCCGCATTGGCAATGGGCGGCGTCATGTAGCTCAGCAGCGTCGCTGCGGCGCGGCGCTTGGCGATCGTGCCTTCGGACGGGTTGTTCGCGGCATACAGGTACAGGTCGGGCAGTTCGCCGAGCAGGCGGTCGGGCCAGCAGGCAGCCGACAGCCCGCTGTGCTTGCCCGGCATGAATTCGAGCGCGCCATGGGTGCCGAAGTGCAGCAGCGCATGCGCGCCGAAGTCCTCGCGCAGGAAGCGGTAGAACGCCGAGAAGGCGTGGGTCGGCGCAAAGCCTTTCTCGAACAGCAGGCGCATCGGGTCGCCTTCATACCCGAAGGACGGCTGCACGCCGATGAACACATTGCCGAAGCGCTCGCCGAGCACGAAGATCGATGCGCCGTCGCTCTGCGCGCGGCCCGGGGCCGGGCCCCACTGGCGTTCGATCTCTTCGAGGTAGCGTTCGCGCTTCACGTGGTCATCGGCGCTGATGCGTGCATGCACGTTGGCGTCTGCGCCGAAGCGCTGCGCATTGCCGTGGATGATCTTCTCTCGAAGCTCGTCCACGCTGCCCGGCAGCTCCACCGTGTATCCAGCGTCGCGCAGGCCGCGCAGGGTGTGGTGCAGCGACTCGAACACCGCGAGGAAGGCGGCCGTGCCGATGTTGGCCGCGTTCGGCGGAAAGTTGAAGATGACCACGCCGATCTTGCGCTCGCTGCGGGCGGTACGCCGCAGGGCCACCAGCTTGCCGACGCGCGCTGCCAGGCGTTCTGCGCGCTCGCTGCAGACATGCATGTCGCGCGACTGCTCGGCCGTTGAAAACGTGCAGTGCCGGTCGCAGCCTTCGCAAGGCTGGCCCGATGCGCTGGAGCGCCCGCCGAACACCATCGGACCGGTGGCGCCGTCGATCTCGGGGATCGCGACCATCATCGTGTTCTCGACCGGCATCAGGCCGCGCTCGGAGACGGCCCATTGTTCCAGCGTCTGGAACTCCACCGGATGGGCGGCGACGTACGGAATGTCGAGCTGCGCGAGGATGTCTTCCGCGGCACGCGAGTCGTTATAGGCTGGCCCGCCAACCAGCGAAAAGCCGGTGAGCGAGACCAGCGCGTCGATCGTCGAACGACCGTCCTGCATGAAGAATGCCTCGATGGCGGGGCGTGCGTCGAGACCGCTGGCGAAGGCGGGAATGACCCTCAGACCGCGCGCCTCGAGGGCCGCAATCACGCCGTCATAGTGGCCAGCGTTGCCGGCCAGCACGTACGAGCGCATGATCAGTACGCCGACGGTTCCGGCTTCGCCACCCGCCCTCGGCAACCCGGCTGCCGAGTCGGAAATGCGCCCCTTCATCCGCGGATGGTAGACGCCGGTCTCCGGATACTCGCAGGGCGCCAGCGCCTTCACGCGGTCGCGCAGGATGGTGCGCGGACCTTCCGAGTAGCGGTCGACCAGGTAACGGACCATGTTGACGACGTTGTCTTCGGAACCGGCCAGCCAGTACTGCAGGGTCAGGAAGTAGGCGCGGACATCCTGGGCCGTGCCCGGGATGAAGCGCAGGATCTTCGGCAGACGGCGCAGCATCTTCATCTGCTGCGCGCCGCGGCCACCGGCGTTGACACGATTGGTGTCGCCGTCCTTGCCGGAGCTCGATCCGCGCAGTTTCTTCAGCAGCGCCATCGCCCCGCCAGCCGGCTTGCTCATGTCGAAACGGCCGACGCGGGTGAGCTTCATCACTTCACCGGCGGACATGCAGACCACCATCGCGTCGCACGCATCTCGGCGGGCGGCGAGGGCCGGCAGAAC